>RFWA01000388.1 GCA_009922295.1 Betaproteobacteria bacterium | reverse complement strand
CAGCAAACCGGTTGCTTCCAGAACCGCAACGTCCTGATGCACGTTTTTGTAATCACGTGCGAGCGCAAGTGCCAGTTCCCTGACATTGCTGGCGCCATATTGGCGAACATGGCGTAGCAGATCAAGGCGACGGGGAGACAGTGTGTCCAGCATGGTTTGGACGTCGAGAAAGGTCACATTCGTTTCGTCAACTTGCTCACCAGCAGCGGCCTGATTCCAGGCCTTGGAAAATCTCTTGCCCATCTCGGCAAGACTGCCCACATTGACCTGCACTTTATGCGTTGCGCTCATTTGCCGCCCTTTCTACGTCAGCCAAAAAATCGGCCACCAGTTTCTCCACGCTCACAAACCTGTAACGAGTTTCCATCTCGCCCAAGTGCTTGTGATCACCTTTTCCGCGTTCGTTGTCATACCCCACAATACGCACGCCGTCGCGACCATAAAACAGGCTGTATTTCAGCCCATGCGGTCTTTCAGATGATGGTTTTGGAAGTTGCCAGATCGTCATTTCAACGATTGCACCATCAGGCAAAACCGCCTTGTCATAAAAAATCCGCGTCGCCTTCATATGGTCACTCTAACCATATTAAATAATGGTGTCAATAACCATATTTTCAGCCTAAGCATTCAAGAGAATTCTGTTGGCGGAAGCACTTTCATAGAAAATTTCGGCCGTCTTTAGCTTTTCCTGAAGTCGCCTTGTGGGCCGGCTAGACGTTGACTGGCGTGTGGGGGCTTTAATCCGCTCAGCCGCTCAGCATTGCGATGTACGCCGCATAGCCGTAGTTGCGGTTTTTCTTGTGCCCGGTCTGCTCGGCGACGATGCCCAAACTCTCCAGCGCCTTGACCGCTGCGTTGGCCGTGGGGAAGCTGGTGCCCAGTTTTTGGCGCACCTGTTCGATCGTGAAGCGAGGCATCATGGGCAGCATTTCGAACAGGCGGTAACTGGCCGGCCCGGCCTTGGGGGCTGCCAGCAGGCGACGGCGGTCGGCCGCCAACAGCGTGGCGATGGCCACAATGCCATGTTCGGCCTCCAGCGCGGCAACCGCCACGCCTTCCAGAAAAAAGGCCACCCAGCCTTCCCAGTCGCCCTCGGTACGCACATTGGACAGACGGCGGTAGTACTCTGCCTGGTGCTGTTTCAGGTAGCCGCTGAGGTACATCAGCGGCTCAGGCAGCAGGCGCCAGTGCTCCAGCAGCATGGCAATCAGCAAGCGCCCGATACGGCCATTGCCATCCAGAAAAGGGTGAATCGTCTCAAACTGCAGGTGAATCAGCGCCGTCTTGACCAGCGGTGGCAGCGATGGCGACACATCTTCCATGTTGTGAATAAACCGCTCCAAGTCAGCCAGCAGGTCTGGCACCCGCTCTGGCGGTGGCGGCACAAACACCGCGTTACCGGGCCGGGTGCCACCGATCCAGTTTTGAGAGCGGCGCAATTCACCGGGCTGCTTGCCTTTGCCACGCGCGCCATCGAGCAGCACACGGTGGGCGTTGCACAGCAGCCGAACACTCAAGGGGAGGCCAGCCGGGTCACGCAATTCGGCCTGCACCAGTCGAAAGGCGCGCAGGTAGTTGCTGACCTCTTCCACATCGTCGGTGTTGCTGGGCGCAAAGCCAGCCTCCTCGTCGAACAAATCAGCCAGCGTAGCTTGGGTGCCTTCAATCTGTGAGGTCAGCAGCGCCTCTTTGCGAACGGCGCTGTACAGCAGCCAATCCACCGAGGGCACCAAGCCAGCCACCCCCGAGAGCCTGGCCAGCACCAGCTCGGCCACCCGGTTGGCTGCTACGTAGCTCTCTGGTGCCAGCTCGGGCTGGGCTGGGGGCAGCGCGTGCGGTACAAAAGCCTGAACCGATTCCCCCAAAGTGGTGGACAGGGTGTAGGTGCCAGTGATGCGCATGGTGTGAAAGATTTTTTTAATGAAGGCCGATCAAATTAAAGCATTCTTTAAAACAAAGCGCAACTGTGAAAGCGGGCAATAAAAGCGATTAAGTGTTAACCCGCTGTGGTCCGTTGACTTTGCCGACCACCAAACGCGCCGACACCGCCGTCGCCAAAGCCGACAGCGCCAGGCAGGCCCAGATCACCAGGCTGTAACTGCCGGTGTGGTCAAACACCAGTCCGGCCAGCACCGGGCCGAGCAGGTTGCCCAAGGCTGCGCCGCTGTAGAGCATGCCAATGATGCTGGCCACCGCACGGGCGCCAAAATAATCCATGCACAGGGCCGGCAGAAGCGACACGATGCCGCCATAGCTCAGGCCAAAGCTCAGCGCAAACAGCGCAAAAAGGGGGTAGCTGGCCGCGCCCGCCCAGAGCAGGTAAGTGGCGCCCATGGCGCCCTGCATCAGCACCAGGGTAAGCGTGCGGCCCAGGCGGTCGGCCAGGGCGCCGATGACAAGACGGCCCACCAGGCTGCCGATGCCGATCAAGCCTACCAGCCCCACCGCCTGTGCTGTGTCGATACCCGCGTCGCGCGCCGCAGCTGACACATGGGCAAAGGGCACAAACATCGAGGGCGCTGCCAGCACCGCGCCCAGGTACAGCCACCAGAAAGTGCGGCTGTGCAGCGCCTCGCGCAGGGTGTGGCCGGGTAGCGGCAGATTGGCGCCGCCGCTGGCGGTCAGGGATACGGGGGCACGGCGCATCAGGGCGGCGCAGCCCAGGCCCAGCACCAGAACTGCCAGGGCCATCACGCGAAGCGCATCGCGCCACTGCAGCCAGGCAATGGCGCCAGAGGCCAATAGCGGCACCACCAGTGTGCCCGCACCAATGCCGGCGCTGGCAATGCCCGCCGCCAGGCCCCGCCGGCGGGTGAACCAGGGCTGCACGCAGGCGATGGACGGCGTGTA
>RFWA01000387.1 GCA_009922295.1 Betaproteobacteria bacterium | reverse complement strand
GCCCAGCTGCCGTTTTGAAGGCTGCTATGGTCATGTAAACCACTTCATCGTCAAAATGGTTATTTGCTGAAGGCACCACCGTTGCGGCGGAATAGAGTGAGCGGTAATAGGTTGGCGATATTTGCCTGTTGGCAGTTTCTCGGGCGTTGCCTGGATTAGCCGGAAGCAGCCCCATTTGCGTGCCGCCAGACAACCAAGCACCATAACCGGTGGCACCGTGACTGATGAGGACAAAGGCGATGCTGCCCACAAGTCCCCCCGCAGAAGCATCGTTGACTCTGATCACTGCCGAGGTCACTAAATTGTCTGATCGATAGGCGCGGTAAGAAATCTTTCGACCCCAACCGTCAAAGGATTCGCTGCTGGGAATGCCAAGGTCATTCCAAGGCACGGTGCCACCCGGGCTATTACACACCGCAATTGGGCCGATCGGGTCCGCCAATCCAGTGTCGACATTGGTTGCAGCTGGACACGGCAGGCGGTTATTGAGCATGGCAAAGTTGATCAGACTGAGTCGAATGGCTTCTAGCCGCTGCTTGGTCACGGTGACCTTATTGCCTGAAGAACGCACTGCGTTGGCCTGACGGATCACCAGAGTCGTGGCTACTGTCGTCGAGATGGCAACCGCAAGCAGCAAGGCCACGAGGCCCTGCTCACGTCCGCCAGAACTTCCTCGCATCACTATTGGACTTTACGCGGACCGAGTTGGGCGCGAGTGATAACCGACATCAACGTCGGGTGCAAGAGAATGTCATCGAAATGAGTGGCATCAGCGCTATCATTTTGCGCTGCATCGACGTAAAACGCAGGCGGAACATCGTTATACGACCGGTAAGCGAGGTTGTTTTGGTTGAAGTCTTCATCGGCACCATTGGCAGGGCTGCCAGTTTGCGGCTGGCCCGCACTACTGTAGGCGCCACCCCGGTTTTCACCATGACTGATCAACACATACGCCGCGCCAGTGGGCGTTCTGACAAGGGGGTTAGGGTAAGGGGCCGCAAGTGGCTCCAAAATGTAGTTTCCGGCACCGTCTTGGACGGCAACACCACGATTCAGCAGGAAATTGGACGGTTGTGTACACGCTGCCACGTCGGCAATCGTGTTGCAAGTCTGCGTACATACGGCAGTTGGCGTTGGTACCGTGCCATTT
This sequence comes from Betaproteobacteria bacterium, assembly GCA_009922295.1. Taxonomy (GTDB): domain Bacteria; phylum Pseudomonadota; class Gammaproteobacteria; order Burkholderiales; family Burkholderiaceae_C; genus Rhodoferax. Next base: position 1,700 of record RFWA01000387.1, on the reverse strand, counting down.
TCGGTGCCGTTGGTCGCGCATCTGGTCATATCTAGCGCGTTATTGAGCGTAAATCCCGTTGACAGATCAGACCACGTTCGATAAGTGATCCGATTGTTCCAGCCATCCAAGGCCTCTGTTGAAGTGATGCCCAGAGTCACCCAGGGCACCACACCGCGGTTCATGATTGGAACGCCGAGTAAGACAAGGCAGGTACCATCTGCCTGCCTGCGCTCCAGGCCAAAATTCGCAGTTCCCGGAAGCGACGCTCCATCGGCAGGGCACGGCAATCGCTTCTGTAACGCCACGTAGTTCACCAGTGCCGCATCCACGCCCGCCAAGCGCGCGACCGTGGTCTGGCGTCGCTCGGCGCTCAAGTAGGCACCCGTCGACTTCAAACCAATGGTCAGCACAAAACCCAGAAGGGCCAGCACGATAGTAATCTCTAGCAATGAAAAGCCGCGCAGTTGATGTCTTGAACCAGTGGTCACTTCAGTATTCCTGTTCGCAGAGGCCGACAGCCGTGCATACTCTCTCAACCCGAAATCGCTGTAGCAAGCATTTTGATACGAAACCAGCCCATCCGGCGTCCAACTTTCTTTACATATGACCCCCACCCTCCTCATCACCGGCGCCTCGCGCGGCATTGGCGCAGCCACAGCCTTGCTGGCAGCGCAGCGCGGCTTTGCCGTAGCTGTCAACTACAGCGCCAACTCTTTGGCAGCAGACGAGGTGGTGCGGCAGATCCGCGCCGGCGGCGGCACGGCGATGGCGGTGCAGGCCGATGTGGCCGACGAGGCGCAGGTGATGGCGATGTTTGCGCACATCGATGCCAAGCTGGGGCCGCTTACCGCCCTGGTCAACAACGCCGGCGTGGTGGACGTGGTGGCGCGGGTGGATGAGATGAGTGTGACGCGGCTCAAACGCATGTTTGACATCAACGTGCTGGGCAGTTTTGTCTGCGCGCGTGAGGCGATCCGGCGCATGAGCACGCGCCATGGCGGCACGGGCGGCAGCATCGTCAACCTGTCCAGCGCGGCGGCGCGGCTGGGTGGGCCGGGCCAATACGTGGACTATGCCGCAAGCAAAGGCGCGATTGACACCTTCACCCTGGGGCTGGCGCGCGAGGTGGCGGCCGAAGGCATTCGCGTGAATGCGGTGCGGCCCGGCATCATCGAGACGGATATCCACGCCTCGGGCGGGCAACCCGACCGGGCGCGGCAACTCGCGCCCATCGTGCCCATGCAGCGCGCCGGCAGCGCGATGGAGGTCGCGCAGGCCATCGTCTGGCTGCTGTCAGACGATGCCAGCTACACCACCGGCGCCCTGATCGACGTGGCCGGCGGCCGCTAGGGCCGGCGCCATGGATTTCAAACCCCTGGTGACGCTGCTGGCCATCGTCAACCCGCTGGCGATCGTGCCGTTTTTCATCCACTACACGCATGATTTCACCCCGGCGCAGCGCAAGCGCACCATTTGGATTGCCTCGTTCAGCGCCTTTGTGGTGATTGCCGTCAGCGCGCTGATGGGGCTACACATCCTGGCGTTTTTTGGCATTTCGCTGGCGAGTTTTCAGGTGGGCGGCGGCATGCTGCTGCTGACCTCGGCGCTGGCCATGCTCAACGCGCAGCCGGCCGAGGCCAAATCCAACGCCGAAGAAATGCACGACGCAGCCACCCGCGCCAGCATTGCGGTAGTGCCGCTGACCATCCCGCTACTGA
>RFWA01000386.1 GCA_009922295.1 Betaproteobacteria bacterium | reverse complement strand
TGTTTTCGGCCCTGCAAGCTTGGCTGTTTGAGCAGGTGCTGCAGCCGGTGATGTTCGCCACCGGCCTGGGGCACTTGTTGCCAGACGGGTTCAATGCCATGGGCTGGCTGCTGGTCGGCCTGCTGCAGTTGGGGGTGATGGTGACGGTGATCGGCCCGCTGCAACGCTGGCGCCCGGTCGAGCCGGTCACCGACCGCGCCACGGTGCGAACCGATGTGCTCTACACCCTGATCCACCGTCTCGGTGTGTTCCGGGTCGCGGTGTTTTTTGCGGTGGAGCCACTGCTCAGCGCGCTCTTCGGCCAATGGCGCGTGGCGGGCCTGGACACTTGGCACCTCGACGCCATTTGGCCGGGAGTCACAGATTTGGCGCTGGTCAGCCTGCTGCTCTACCTGGTGGTGCTGGACGCACTCAACTACTTGATCCACCGTGGCCAGCACGGCCTGAGCTGGTGGTGGCAGTTGCATGCGTTACACCATGCCCAGCGTCAAATGACCCAGTGGAGCGACAACCGCAACCACCTGCTCGATGACCTGATCCGTGATGTGTTGGTGGTGCTGGTGGCCCAACTGATCGGCATTGCGCCCAGCCAGTATGTGGCGATCGTGGCACTGACGCAGCTCAGCGAGAACCTGCAGCACGCCAACCTGCGGCTGTGGTTCGGCCCTTGGGGTGAGCGGCTGTGGATCAGCCCGCGTTTTCACCGCATGCACCATGCGGTCGGCCATGGTGAGCGGCAAAACTGCAATTTTGGTGTCTTGTTGCCCTGGTGGGACATGCTGTTTCGCACGGCCAATTTTGAGCTGAGCTACCCGGCAACCGGAGTCCTTGATCAGCTGGAACAGGGGCGCGACTATGGCCGCGGTTTCTGGTCACAGCAATGGCTCGGGCTGAAGCGCCTGGCGGGTCGCGCTTGAGCCGGTGCAGCCGCCTAACGCGACAAAGCGTTATCCTCGGCCGATGACATTGCTGTTGAGCTCATTCTGGCGCGCGGTGGCTTATTGCCTGCACCCCCGGGTGATCGCCCTGTCGTTTTTACCCCTGCTGCTGATGGTGGGCTTGGCCTTGGGCCTGGGTTACCTGTACTGGGACCCGGTGCTGGACTGGGTGCGAAGCCTGCTGGAGGCCTCGGCCCTGCTCAACAGCCTGTGGGGTTGGCTTGACGGCCTGGGTCTGGGCCGCATCAAGGTGGTGCTGGCGCCCCTGCTGGTGATTTTCGCCGTCACGCCGCTGATTGTGATGCTCTCTTTGCTCGCCGTGGCGACGCTGATGACGCCATTTCTGACGCGACTGGTGGCCCAGCGGCGGTTTGCAGATCTGGAACGCAAAAGGGGTGGCAACTGGGTGCACAGCCTGCTCTGGTCATTGGGCTCGCTGTTGTTGGCCTTGGTGGTGATGCTGCTGTCGATGCCATTTTGGTTGATCCCCCCCTTGATCCTGATCCTGCCGCCGTTGGTCTGGGGTTGGCTGACCTACCGGGTGCTGGCTTTTGACGCCTTGGCCCAGCATGCCAGCCCAGAGGAGCGGCGGGAGATTTTTCGGCGGCACCGGGTGGCGCTTTTGGGCATGGGTGTGTTCTGTGGCTATTTGGGCGCGGCTCCCAGCCTGCTCTGGGCCTCGGGCGTGGTGTTCGCGGCGGCCTTTGTGGTGCTGGTGCCGCTGGCCATCTGGATCTACACCCTGGTGTTTGCCCTGTCATCGCTGTGGTTCGCTCATTATTGCCTTGGAGCGCTCCTGGCCTTGCGCCAGGAAGCAGCGGCCAGTCCCAGCGTCGGCGCGCCGGTTCAACAGACCGAGCTGGTCTTACCGGCTGCCGAAGCGTTAGCATTGCCCCATGACCCAGCCCCTAACCCAACCCATTCTTGAGTCAGCGCCCCGGATCGGCTTGATCATCATCGGTGACGAGATCCTGTCCGGCAAGCGTACCGACAAGCATCTGCCCAAGACCATTGAGCTGCTTAAAGCGCGCGGACTGGCGCTTGATTACGCTGACTATGTCGGCGATGCGCCAGACCGCATCACCAGCACCCTGAGCCGCGCCTTTGCCTCGGGTGATGTGGTGTTCTCCTGTGGCGGCATCGGCGCCACCCCCGACGACCACACGCGGCAGTGCGCCGCCAGGGCATTAGGCTGCGATTTGGCGCTGCACCCGCAAGCCGAAGTCCTGATCCGCCAGCGCATGCAAGATGTGGCGCTGGAGCAAGGCCTGGTCTATGAACCTGACCGGCCTGACAACATGCACCGGCTCAACATGGGCACCTTCCCGGTCGGTGCTCAGATCATCCCCAACCCCTACAACAAGATTCCTGGCTTCACCTGCGGCAGCGTTCACTTCGTCCCCGGCTTCCCGGTCATGGCCTGGCCCATGATCGAGTGGGTGCTGGACACCCATTACCGGCACCTGTTTCGCACTGCAGCCTGGATTGAGCAATCGGTGATCGTCTTTGGTGCCATGGAGGCGACCTTGACGCCCCTGATGGAGGCGCTGGAGCGCGATTTTGTCGGCATCAAGGTATTCAGCCTGCCCAGCGTGGATCACCCCCAGTACGGGCGTCACATCGAGCTTGGCGTCAAGGGTGAGCCGACCCTGGTCAGTCAGGCCTACCCGGCCTTGTTGGCGGGTTTGCGACAGTTTGACGCCCAACTTGGCCCTGAATTGGTGCAAAAATAAATGCAAATGTCGCTGGCAGTTTGGCTCACCCGAGTTCCCACCTAAAGTCAGGGCAAAATACCGCACCGGGCCGCTTTGCTCGCTAAGGCGGCCTTGGCATAAAACCTGCATTCCCTCTTGCACTTACTTATCAACCACAATCCACACAGGAGAATCTGATGGCCAAGACCGTCGCAGACGTCATGAAAATGGTGAAAGACAACGA
>RFWA01000385.1 GCA_009922295.1 Betaproteobacteria bacterium | reverse complement strand
ACCTTATACCCCACCAGTTACGTGGCTGAACAGACCATTGAATACCTTGAGGAAAGAGCGCGCGACGAATCGGACGATCCGTTTTTCATTCAATGCTCATTTCCAGATCCGCACCACCCATTCACCCCACCTGGCAAGTACTTCCATATGTACCAGCCCAGCGACATCAAGCTGCCAGCATCTTTCCACCACCAACCGCACACTCAGACGCCTGTTCTCCAGCGCATGCATGACGAGCTCGCCAATGGCACAGCTGACCGTTCCTGGGTTTCGCCATATGCGGTGACAGCAGACGAAGCGCGCCAGATTACAGCTGTAACCTACGGCATGGTGACGATGATCGACGACGCAGTGGGTCGGGTAATCGCCAAATTGCATGAACTTGACTTGGCCAACAATACTATTGTGATCTTCACCAGTGATCATGGTGACTGGATGGGCGACCACGGCATCATGCAAAAAGGGCCATTGCATTACCAGGGCCTGATTCGCGTTCCCTTTGTTTGGTCAGACCCGGGCGCGGGTGAAGCTGGCATGCACACGCAGCAGTTAGCCAGTTCCCTGGGCATCGCTCGAAGCATTCTGATGCGGGCCGGTGTCGCGCCCGCCAACGGCATGCAGGGGCAGGATCTTGGCGATGTCATGAAAGCTGGCGGCAAATCGAAACATGAATGCGTAATTGTTGAAGGCCAGACATCGAGACCCTACCTGGGTATGGCCACGCAGGTTCGAATCCGCACCATGTGCGACGGCCAATGGCGCATGACGCTTTGGGAAGGTTTGCCGTTCGGCGAGTTGTATGACCTGACACATGACCCAGACGAGATTGTCAATCTATGGAACGAACAAAGCGCGCGCGAACAAAAGGCGATGCTGATGGAACGTATGCTGTGGAAGATGATCGAGTTACAGGACCGCTCACCATTCCAGGTTGGGGAGGCCTAACGCTGTGTTCATCATCAACGCATTACACCGCGCCGCACAGGTCCACGGTGATCGGATTGCATCCGTCCATCAAGGGCGCAGCTGGACCTGGGCCCAGGTTTTAGATCGTGTGGCCCGGCTCGGCAGCGTTTTGCGCGCCTATGACGTCAAGCCGGGCGATCGGGTCGCCGTCATCGGTTGGAATACCGATCGCTATTTGGAGGCCGTGCTGGCCGTTTCATGGGTTGGCGCTGTCGTGGTGCCCCTCAATACCCGGCTTGCGCTGCCGGAAGTGGCCTATCAGGTTCACAATGCCGGCGCAGCTTTGCTTATTTTTGACCCGGAGTTTGCGGGTCTGTCAGATATCTTGTGCGAGACAAACCTCGCCATGCGGCGAATTACGCTGTCTTCAACGCCTGCAAGGCCCGACGCGCTGGCCAGTGACAAGCTGATTGCGCTATCTCAGCCCGGCACCGATGCCAACCCTGGGCCGGGCGACCTGATGGGGATTTTCTACACCGGCGGCACCACCGGTTTGCCCAAGGGGGTCATGACGACGCACGCCAACATTGCACAGCAAATCACCTGCCACATGATGGACCTTGGCTGGACGCCAGCGACGCGCTACCTGCATGTGTTGCCTATGTTTCACCTGGGCGGGCTGACTGCGGCCTATTGCCTGCTGTCACTGGCTGGATGTCAGCATTACATGGAAAAGTTTGATGTGTCTGACTTCGTGGAGCGCCTTGCCTCAGAGCGCATCACGGCAGCAGCACTTAGCCCGGTTTCGATTGGATGGCTGCTTGACTCACCACGCATGGCCACACTTGACTTTTCGGCCCTACACCAATTGGGCTACGGTACAGCGCCTATAACTGAGGCCGTTTTGAGAAAGGCGATGGAACGGCTGCCGCGCGTGCAGTTCACCCAGGTCTACGGGCAAACCGAAATCACCGGAACCATATCTGTCTTGCGGCCTGAAGACCATAAACTAGACGGCGCCAATGGCGCGCGGCTTCGTTCCGCCGGGCGCGCCAGCTGGGGCGTACACATCCGCGTGGTCAACGATGCAGGACATGATGTTCCAAGTTACGAGCTGGGAGAAATAGTGGCACGGAGCCCGGGTATGACGCAGGGCTACTGGCAAGACCAAGCCCAGAGTGCCACTGCGTTGCGCAATGGCTGGCTCCACACCGGTGATATTGGCTACCTGGATGCCGACGGATACCTCTTTGTCGTGGACCGGAAAAAAGACATGATCGTTACCGGTGGTGAAAACGTATTCTCGTCCGAGGTCGAGAACGCGATCGCCACGATTCCGGGTGTCGCTCAGGTGGCAGTGATTGGCATACCCAGCGATGTGTGGGGCGAGGCGGTGCACGCGGTTGTCGTCCAGGCCCACGACGCCACCCTGACGGCCGAGAACATCATCAACCATTGCCGCACTTTCATTGCTGGTTACAAATGCCCGAAAACTGTCGAAGTGCGAACAACGCCCTTGCCCCTATCAGGTGTCAACAAAATCCAGAAACATGTTCTTCGCGAAACCTTTTGGCGGGACAAGAGCCGTCGCGTGAATTGACGGTTCTGTCGCATTAGTGGAGTCTGGCCGAGCAAGCCGCTTCATGGGCCGACTGTTCAAACAGCCAAGCTGTGGAACTGCTGTGCCGTCGTCGCCCTGGCCGTTTATCACGAGGGTGACACCGGCGCTCTGGCCGGTCCTGCAAAATCACACACCTAACCCGGAGCCCCACCATGACGCGCACCATTCAGCAATTGTTTGACCTTACTGGCAAAACGGCCCTGGTGACCGGCGGCTCGCGCGGGCTGGGGCTGCAAATGGCCCATGCCCTGGGCGAGGCCGGTGCCCGCATCATGATCAGTTCGCGCAAGGCGGCTGATCTCGAGCAGGCCTGTGCCGAATTGCAGGCCGCTGGCATTGACGCGCGCTGG
>RFWA01000384.1 GCA_009922295.1 Betaproteobacteria bacterium | reverse complement strand
CCACATAGACCAGGCCGGAACGGGTTTGCGGGTCGACCGTGGGTGCCACCATGCGCACCCGGCCCTTGAGTTCACTGCCGCTGGCGGCCAGCACCGTCACCATGGTGCCGGGTCGCAGGCGGACGAGCTCGACCGAGCTGACCTCGGCGCGCCACTCCAATCGGCCCTGCCGGATCAGCCGGAACAGCTCGGTGCCCGCGCCCACCACGGCCCCGACCGTGGCCAGGCGCGCCGAGATGACGCCACCGTCGGGCGCGCGCACTTCGGCGTACTGCAGGCGCAGCAGTTGGGCGGCCAGCCCGGCCTTGACCGACTCGACCCGGGCTTTGGCGGTCTGCTCGGCCGTCAGGTACTGGTTGATCTGCTGGCCACTGAAGACCCCGGTATTTTGAAGCGTGCGCACCCTGTCGGCATTGGCACTGGCCTCCTGGGCGTTGGCGTTGGCCTCGGTCACAGCCGCGCGCGCCTGCGCCACGTCAGATTGAATCGCCTCGGTGGCAAACCGGGCCAACACCTGGCCACGTTGCACGACGTCGCCCACGTTGACCAGCACCTCAGCCAGTCGCAGGCCGCTGATTTCGGCGCCAATGCTGGCCTCCTGCCAGGCGGCCACATTGCCGTTGGCACTGAGTTTGATCGGCAGGGCGCTGCTTTGGGCGCGGGTGCTGGTCACGGTCAGGGCGGGTCGCGCCGCCACGGGTGCAGGCTGCACTGCTGCTTGAGGCGCAGTTTGGGGACGGTTCAGCCAGTAAGCGGCAACTCCGGCAATAGCCACTGCGGCCAGTATGAGCACAAGGGATGAGGAAAATTTGGCAAAACGCATGAGGGTCAGGGTGCTCGGTCAGATTGGGATTTGGACGGCGCGAGATGGCGGCAGTGCCGCCCACGCGTCTGTCCGGCTCAGGGCAGGTCAGGAAACGGCGTGACGTCCAGTCCGCGCGGGCGCGCTCGCCCGCTGAAAATCGAATCACAGAAGTCTAGCAGTGTGTGCCAGTCGGCCAGGCTGTGGTCGTGCCCGCCCGGCCGGCAGACCATGGCCAGCTGCGCTGGGACACCGAGCAGCTTGTAAACCGCCAGCGCGGCCTGGTGCGTGAGCCAGCTGCCTTGAGGGTTGGCCCAGGTGTCTCCCAAGGCCTCGGTGGTCAGCAGGGCGCGTGGTGCGATCAGGGCTTTCAGGAAGTGCTGGTCAAAGGGCAGCGCCTGCTCGCGCCCGGAAAATTGTTGCAGAGCCGGCGCGAACCAGTGCGGAAAAGCGTTGGTGACATCGGCCAGGCTTTCCGCCCCTGGCCCCAGCCAACGGAAGCAGCCTGCGCCGCCGGCGCCTGAATTATTGGCGCTGGTGAGGGCGATGCGCGTATCTGTGGCGCCGGCCAACAGTGCCGCCTTACCGCCGCGAGAATGGCCGACCACAGCGATGCGCTGCGGGTCTATGCGCCCAAGCGCGACCTGGTTGGACTGCTGGCGCCCCTGCAGCAGGGCGTCAATGGCTCGGTGGTAGCCCCAGGCCCAGCTGGCCAGCGCGGCATAGGGCGGCGGGCTAGCGGTGGGAACCTGCGGGTCAGGCGCGATCTCGACCCGGTTGAATTGTGCGAACACTAGGCCACGCGCCAGTACGGCCGCGATGACATCGTCGGTTGCGTAATGCCAGCAGCCGTCGCCATTCAACACAACCGGGCAGGGTTGGGTGCCAGGCGGCACAAACACCCGCAGCGTGAAACTGTCCATGCCCAGTGGCCTGACACGGCAGGACAGCAGTTGCGCCCCGCCGAGCTGCCGCACAGTGGCCACGTGCAGCAGCTCACAGTCGGTGCAGCTTGGCGTGGGCGGCAGCGGGCCGTAGGCCAGCGGCAGCAGGTGGGCGGCAATTTCCGCACGTCGCGCCGGCCATTGGTCCGCCTGATCGATGATCGTTCCGCTGTCCGATCGAAGCAAGTCAGGCAGTAGGTCACCGGGCGCTGCGGACACCTTGGGGACATCAGAAAGTGACATGGGCGACTGGGTTGGTGAAAACCATGAGTGTGCCAGCCGCTTTTTGCCCTACCATTCCGGGCTGTCTTCACCCCCACTTTCTGAAAGCTCAAGCCATGTTGACCACAATTTCCAAAACCGGTATCGCCGCGGCCGCAGCCGCATTGATGGGCCTGTCGCTGGCGGCGCAGGCCGCCGAGATCCGGGTCATGTGCTACCAGGACGGCGTCGAATGTGAAGTCACGGCCGCGCAGGCCAAGCGTTTTGAGGCGGCCAACCCAGGCACCAAGGTGGTGATCGATACGGTGCCTTATAAAACCATCGTGGAGCAGTTGCCCGTGCAGCTGGCTGCCGGCCAGGGGCCTGACATTGCCCGTGTGACCGATCTGGGCGGCCTGTCCAAGTACTACCTGGACGTCTCGGCTCATGTCAAAGACCGGGCGTATTGGGAGGCGAATTTTGGCGCCACACTCCCTTGGTTGCGTCCTACTGCCACCGACAAAGGTATTTACGGCTTCATGTCGCAGCTGACCATGACGGGCCCATTTGTCAATAAGACGCTGTTTGAGCAAGCCAAGGTGGCTCTGCCCGGCCCCAAGGCGACCTGGGACGAGTGGGTGGAGGCCGCGCGCAAGGTGAGCAAAGCCACCCAGACCCAGGCTGCCCTGGCCTGGGACCGCTCTGGTCACCGCTTTGCCGGTCCAGCCATCAGCTACGGCGCTAAAATCTTTGACGCTAAGGGCGACTTGGTGCTGGATGACGGCTACAAGACCACGGTCAACAAATTTGTGGCTTGGCACAAGGACGGCGCCATGCTCAAAGAGGTGTGGGCCGGCTCTGGCGGCTCCAGCTACGCCGACTCTATTGGCGAATTCAAGAATGGCCGTGTCGCCATGGTTCTCTCGGGTTCC
>RFWA01000383.1 GCA_009922295.1 Betaproteobacteria bacterium | reverse complement strand
GCGACGGTGGGTTTCGCCACTTTGCTCGTTGCTGACCAGGCCCAGGTTGCTTACCACTTCGTTCAAACTGGCGTGCAATGAGCGTGGCATGTCGGGGCGCAGGATCAGCAGTTCGGCCACGCGTTCGGGCTTGATCACGTCGCGGTAGACCTTGCGGTAGACCTCAAAGCCCGAGACGCTGCGCAATATGGCGCTCCAGTGGTAGAAGTCGTACTCTTGGTCTTTCTCGCTGGCCGCGCCAAAAAAGTCACTTTGCACCGCGTGAAACTTGACGTCCACCAGACGGGCGGTGTTGTCGGCTCGCTCCAGAAAAGTGCCCAGGCGCATGAAGTAAAGCGCCTCGTCCATCAGCATGGTGCCAACGGTAACGCCACGGGACAGGTGGGAGCGGAACTTGACCCACTCAAAAAATTGGCCGGGGTCACGCTCGAAATCGCCGTTGTTGACCATGCGCCGCACCTCCAGCCAGGTCTGGTTGTGCGTTTCCCAGACCTCGGTGGTGAGCGTGCCGCGCACGGCGCGGGCGTTTTCCCGCGCCGCACTCAGGCAGGACATGATGGACGAGGGGTTGCTCTCGTCTTTCACCATGAAGTCCATGACCTTCTGCACGCTCACCTCGCCATGCAGGCTCTCGTAGGTGGGCAAGAGCTCGCTGATGCTCAGCAACCCCTGCCAGCCGACCAGCGCCACGGCCTCGGATTGCGGCAATAGGGACGTTTGGTAGTTGACATCGAGCATGCGCGCGGTGTTTTCGGCCCGCTCGGTGTAGCGGGACATCCAGAACAGGTGGTCGGCAGTACGAGACAACATCAACTTCCCCTAATCAGTTGAGGACAGAGCTGGCGCTGCGCGCTGCGGTCTGTCCCACAAAGCTTCATACTTCCAAAATCCAGGTGTCCTTGGTGCCGCCGCCTTGCGAGGAGTTGACGACCAGCGAGCCTTCCTTGAGTGCCACGCGGGTCAGGCCGCCGGGCACCATTTGCACGGTTTTGCCTGAGAGCACATAGGGTCGCAGGTCAATGTGGCGCGGGGCAATGCCGCTTTCTACAAAGGTGGGGCAGCTCGACAGGCTCAGCGTGGGCTGGGCAATGTAGCCCTCTGGGTTGGCCAACACCGCCAGCCGGAATTGCTCGATTTCGGCCTTGGTCGCCGCCGGGCCGACCAGCATGCCGTAGCCGCCGGCGCCATGCACCTCTTTCACCACCAGGTCCTTCAGGTTGGCCAGGGTGTAGGCCAGATCGTCCTTGTTGCGGCACATGTAGGTGGGCACATTGCTCAGGATCGGCTTTTCGCCCAGATAAAACTCGATCATCTTGGGCACGTAGGGGTAGATCGACTTGTCGTCAGCAACACCGGTACCCACAGCATTGCAGATCGTCACGTGGCCGGCACGGTAGGCGTCAAGCAGACCGGCACAACCCAGGGTGCTGCTGGAACGGAACACCTTGGGGTCCAGAAAATCGTCGTCCACCCGGCGGTAAATCACGTCCACCCGCTTCGGGCCGCGCGTGGTGCGCATGTAGACAAAGTTGTCCTTGACAAAAAGGTCCTGCCCCTCCACCAGTTCTACCCCCATCTGCTGGGCCAGGAAAGCGTGCTCAAAGTAGGCGCTGTTGTACATGCCAGGCGTGAGCACCACCACGGTCGGCTCGGCGGTGGTGGCCGGGCTGCTGGCGCGCAGGGTCTCTAACAGCAGGTCAGGGTAATGGGCCACCGGCGCCACCCGGTGCGCACTGAACAGTTCGGGGAACAGCCGCATCATCATCTTGCGGTCCTCGAGCATGTAGCTCACGCCGCTGGGCACACGCAAATTGTCTTCCAGTACATAGTATTCACCTTCGCCGGCCGTATTGGGCGCACGCACGATGTCGATGCCCGATATGTGCGAATAGATTTGATGCGGGACATCGACCCCCACCATCTCAGGCCGAAACTGGGCATTGCGCTCAACCTGCTCACGCGGCACCACGCCGGCACGCAAAATATCTTGGCCGTGGTAGACGTCGTGAATGAAGCGGTTCAGGGCGGTCACCCGCTGCACCAGGCCGCGCTCCATGGTGGCCCACTCATGAGCCGGAATGATGCGCGGGATCAGGTCGAAGGGAATCAGTCGCTCGGTCCCGGCGCCCTCCTCGTCCTTTTCCCCGTAAACCGCAAAGGTGATGCCCACCCGACGGAAGATCATTTCCGCTTCTTCACGTCGCTTGGCCATCATGTCGCCCGGCTGCCGCGCGAGCCACTCGTCGTAAATTTTGTAATGGTCCCGAATCTGCGCCCCGTGGGAAAAAAACTCGTAGGGCAGACGCGTGTACATCTCATCAAATTTCTGCATAGGCACCTTTTCCACTGCCCCAAGCTTAGCAAGCTTTGCGCCAACTGGTATCAGTGCGTGCCTTACGGCAGGCGGTGATGCCAGTAGCGCAATGCCTCAAGGCGGTGACACTGCACCGCCTTCGGCTGGCTGGACACCCAAGTCGCCGCACCACAATGCGGCGAGTCGAACACTTCGATCTGCCGCTCGGCATAGCGCGCCAGGACAGGGCCAGCCGGGTGACCAAAGCGGTTGCGGTAGCCGTTCTGCACCAGGGCGATCTGCGGGCGGACCGCATCCAGAAAGGCCGCGCTGCTGGAGGTTTTGCTGCCGTGGTGGGGCACCAGCAGCAATGTCGCCTCCAGCTTGACCCCACTGGCTACCAGGCGCGCCTCCTGCGGCTGCTCAATGTCACCCGCCAACAAGGCCGTCCGAATGTCAGACCCAGTGCCGGTGCTGATTCGCAGGGTGCAACTCAGGGCATTGGGTTTTGGCGCCGTCGCGTAGTCGTCGGCAGGCGGGTGCAGCACGACAAAATCCACGCCGTCCCACTGCCAGTGCTGTCCGGC
>RFWA01000382.1 GCA_009922295.1 Betaproteobacteria bacterium | reverse complement strand
TTTCAAAGGCGGTGGTGCCAAACCGGGCAATGGCAATGCCCTGCGCGGTGATTGCGGTGCTGCTCATGCATATGCTCCTTGTTTTACGGTGAACTCACCGGCCGGTGGTAGGTGTAGTCCACGCTCACCCGGTACAGCCGGGCCTGATCTTCAAATTCGGACAGCCCCATGCGCACATCTGCGACGGTGCTCTTGTCTGCCAGCAACGCAGCCAGGACTTGGTCTTGCAGGTGCAAGGCCTCCTGGTACGTTCTGGCATAGGTGTCGACCTGCACGCGCACGCGCTGCAAGCCATGCGGCCCATCAATGCCGAAGATGTGCTCCTGCACGATGGGCGTGTAGACGATGGCTGGGTACTGGGTGTTTTCTGCAGCGACAAGCGCGTAGACCTCACCAACGGCCAAATCCTTGATGGCATCAAAGAAGTCCTGCATGGCTATTTCCTGTAGAGGTTCTTGGCTTCCTGCTCAATGCGCTCACTCAGCCGGTCCTTCATGGCCTGCACCGCTTCGCGTCGCTTAGCTTCCAGGGCTGGCCGCAGGAATGGCCGCGCGCGCATCTTGCGAGTGCCAAACTCCACGAAGCGCCAGTACCAGGCATCCTGAGACAGGTTGCCCTTCTTGCCTTGCTTGCGGAACTTCTTGCCGTGGCGCACCGTCACGAAGAAGGTCTGGCGCGTGAGGCTGGAGAGTTCAGGGATCTGTTTCATGATCACCGAGCGCTTGAGCGTTCCGGGTGGCGGCTGGTTGGGCCCCAGGACCTCGGCTGCCTTGGGGGCTCTCATGCGGGCTTCATCGCGGATGACTTTGGCGCCTGCATAGACCGAGACGCGCAGGCCGTTCTTGGCCACCCGGTCGGGCAATTCGCGCAGGGCTTTGGCCAATTCAGCCAGGCCCTCGACCTTGAAGCGTTCATGTTTAGCCATCGTCCAGACCTTCGCTGGCCAACAGAACGACCAGGACGCGTTTCTCGTCCTCGTTCAGGGCCGAGTGGATGTTGAAGATCCGCGACCTGTAGAGCACCCGGTACTGGGCGACTTGCTGGGGGTTGTCAAAGATGCCTTGGTAGCGCACCGTGATCTGGTGCGTGAGTTCGGCCGAGATGCGACTGGCAATCACGGCTTCACGGCCGGACAGGGGCTGGATATCGGCCCACACTGTGGCCACATCAATCCATGTTCGGCTGGGGGCACCCAAGCTGTCTTTCACGGTGCTGGGGCGCTGGATCTTGATGCGTCGGCCCAGCGTTCCGGCTCCGATGGGGTTCATATCAGGGGTACCTTGTAGGGATCGAGCAGGCCATCGATGAAGGGCAAGGGGTCAATACGCCCTCGTGTCATCGATGCCACCTCCTCGCGGTGAACGTAAAGTGATCCCACACGCAGCTTGATCCAGGTCTTGATGCCCTCAGGCACCGCTGCGGCGCTGCCATACCCTGCATCGAAGACAACGCTCACGGTGCCGATCTGCGGCAGAGAAATCGGCCAGATCTGTCCGAACACGGGCGTGATGCGGGCAGGCTCGCAGGCGCTGTCGACGGTGTAGTTCGCCGCTGGCATGACCTGCCAGGCGCCCGCAATGTCGAGATAGCGGATTTCCACCACCGACGCCACGGGCGACTTGGGCAGCAAAACAGCATGCCCGGGCAGCGTGAAGGTCTGCCCTGCGGGCACCCCCATCAGGCTGGGTCCGGGAAAGCTGTCGAGCACCATCCGCCAGCGCGCCGCCATCAACTGACGGTTGGTCAAGGTCTCGGCCGCCTGGCGTGCCGCCGAGATCAGGACCTGTATCAGGCTGTCGTCGTCATCGAAGTCCACCCGCAGGTGGAGCTTGGCCTCGGCAAGCGAGATGGGCTCCCCTGCGGGCGGAGTCATCAACTGCATGGGCATGTGATTGCTCCACCCTCAGGCTCAGACCACCTGCGCGACCGCAGCCTGGTTGCTGGCGTCTCCCGGCGCAAAGCGGGGGTTAAAGCCCAGCAACTGCGCCGCCGTGAGGCTGGCAGCAACAGCCACCGTCAGCGACAGGCGCACATAGGCGTAGCCGTTGGTGACATCCAGATCGTCCGGGCGCAGGTTGATCAGGGCTTGTTTGTTGTCACCTGTGGCCTTGACGATCTGGGTGATGGCTTTGCCCGTCACATCCTTGGCACCCGTGCCAGAAGCGTCGGTGGCCTGCTGCAGCTTGGCGTCCAGTGTGGCGCCCGTGCCCAGGACGCCGCTTTGCACAAGCGCCAGCAGACTGTGGTGGTTACCCGCCGAAATCCAGCCGGTGGTGACAGTGCCCACAGCCTGGCTGGCGGGGTCGATGGTGGCCAGAACCGAGAACAGTTCGCTGCCTTTTGCATTGGGAAACATCAGAGTTCTCCTTCAGTGATTGGCGACGATCAGCGTGCGCCCAGTTGGACAAAGGGCGACATGGTCGTGCTGCCCTTGGCGGGGGAGATCGGCGCAGCGATCTTGGATTGGCCGTCCATGCGGAACGTGGTGCGGAAAGCCGTGAGGTCCGCATCGAAGTACAGGTGCATGGAGGTGGCCGTTTGCATGCCACCGGCCTTGGTGATGGTCTGGTAGTACGACAGATCGGCCAGCAGCACGTCACCCGCAGAAGAGAAGGTGTTGGCGTGTTGCGAGACGAAGACTGGGCGGCCAAGCAGCATGCCGTAGGGCGAGACCTGGATGCCACCCGGGTTCATGCCCGTAGGCAGGTAGATCGGGTAGTTGCCCAGCGTCAGCGTGAAGAGCGCGGGCAGCACGTCGTTGTTGACGATCCACACGGCCTTACCAAACGAACCCGGCGGCAGGCGCGAGATCATCTTGGCCAGGTTCTGCGCCAGCAGGGTCTGAGTGGTCTGCCCCGACTCCTTGGCTACCGTCACCGT
>RFWA01000381.1 GCA_009922295.1 Betaproteobacteria bacterium | reverse complement strand
TCGGGCACCTGGCAGGCCCGCATGACCTTGGACGGTTACGAATGCCCGGTCAACCTGGTGGCCACCCTCACCGTGGCGGGTGACCATCTGCAGGTGGACTATGCCGGCTCGAGTGCAGCGTCAGAGCGGGGCATCAATTCGCCCAAGTGCTACACCGACGCCTATTCGGTGTTTGGTTTGAAGTGCCTGATCGCCCCGGATGTGCCCAACAACGCCGGCTCACTGGCACCCTTTGAGGTGTTGGCGCAAGAGGGCAGCATCGTCCACCCGCAGCGCCCCAGCCCGGTGACCGCGCGCCATGTGATTGGCCAAATGCTGCCGGATCTGATGTTTGGTTGCCTGGAGGCCGCCATGCAGGGTCAGGTGCCGGCTGAATCCGCAGGCAGCATCTGGGTGCTGGCCATGCGCCGCGACCGCGTCGATGGCGCGCCCTTCAATGTGATGAGTGTGGCGCTGGGCGGGGCTGGCGCCCGGCCGAGCAAAGACGGCTTGTCGACCACCGCCTTCCCCAGCGGCGTGGGGGCGATCCCGGTGGAAGTGACTGAGGTGCAAGCGCCCCTGGTGTTTTGGCACAAGGAATACCTGAGCGACTCGGGTGGTGCCGGCCGATGGCGCGGCGGCCTGGCCCAGCGCATTGAGATCGCGGCGCGCGATGGCGCCCCCTTTGAGTGCTCTGCGGCCACCTTTGACCGGCGTGCCAACCCGGCTCGGGGTCGACTGGGTGGCGCTGCAGGGGCCGCTGGCCGCGTTGAAATTGAAGCCGCAGACGGGCAATGCACGGTGCACGAGGGCAAGGGCACCCTGCGTGTTCCCGCCGGCGGCCGTTTGCGTGTGGAATTGCCCGGCGGTGGCGGTTTCGGCCCCCCCGGCATGCGCGACCCGGCCTTGTGCCTGCAAGACCTCAGCTGTGGGCTGATTGGCCCCCAAACCAACCCAATCCCAGCCGCCGACGAATCACCCTAACCCTTGTTTCCCAACCCAGGAGATCGAAGATGAAGAACGCTACCCCCCTGTTCCGCCGTCCCGTTTTGGCCCGCCTTATGGCAGGCCTGGCGGTTGCCCTGACCCTTGGCGCGCCCTTGGCGGCCCAAGCTGAAAAGACCATCAAGGTCGGCTTGGCGCTGTCCAAAGGCGCCCCCGGCTTTGACTTCATCAACGGCATGTACGAGGTCTTCAAAACCGAGGTGGAAGCCGCCAGCAAGGGCTCGCTGGTGGTGGACCTGGTCTATGGTGGCGCTTTGGGCAACCCCAATGACCGCCTGAACCAGATGCGTCGCGGCGCCATCCAGATGACAGACGCTGCCGATGGCAACTACGCCTCCATTTACCCGGACATCCAGGTGCTGAACATCCCCTACCTGTTCAGCACCGAGCAGGCCGCTTGGAAAGTCCTGGACGGCCCTTTCGGCCAGAAAATGGCGGCAGACCTGCGCACCAAGACCGGTGTTCGGGTGTTGGGCTGGTGGGAGTCCGGTGGCTTCAAGCATTACAGCTCCAATAAGCCGATCCGCACTGCGACAGATTTCTCGGGGCAAAAAATTCGGGCCATGGGTCCGCTGGCGGTGCGCCCGGTGGAGGCCATGAAAGGCTCCGCCGCTCCGATTGCCTTCAATGAGCTGTACACCTCGCTGAAAACCGGCGTGGTGGACGGCCAGGACAACTCGGTCAGCGTGTTCCGGCTGGTCAAACTGCAAGAGGTGCAAAAGTACCTGCTGATGTCCGGCCACGGTTATGCGGTGGGCGTGCTGGGGATCAACGACGCCTTTTATGCCGGGCTGACAGCGGATGAAAAAGCCGCCGTGGACGCCGCGGGCCGCAAAGCCATCACCTTCAACCGCGAAGGCTCACGCCGCGCTGAAAAAGATTCCCTGGACGCCGTCAAGGCGGCCGGGGTGGTGGTCACCACCATGGACGCGGCTCAGAAGGACGCCATGAACAAAATCATCCAGCCGGCGGTGGTGGAATGGCTCAAGACCCAGGTCAGTTCTACAGCCTGGATTGACGACGCTTTGGCGGCTGCCAAAGCTGCGCAGTAAACCTTCAGCGAATCACCTCATCAAACACATCAGTCGGGCGACACATGAATGCTATTGATCGTTTGGAGCAAGTGCTCAGCTTCATCAGCGGGGCCAGCCTGAGCGTGCTGGCCGCCGGGGTGTTTTTGCAGGTGGTGATGCGCTACGTCTTCAGCTACACGCCGTTCTGGAGCGAAGAGGCTTTTCGCATCCTGCTGGTGTGGTGCGTGATGGCCGGTGCGGCGGTGTCGGTACGCGACAACCAGCATATTCGGGTGGATTTCATTGTGGAGACCTTGCCGCCGGGCGCGCGGCGCCGCTGGGCTTTGCGGCAGCCGCGGTGTTTTTGCTGGTGCGCATGTGGGCGCAGCGCCAGGCCAGGAGGCTGGCATGAGTCTGGCATTTGGTCTTTTTCTGGGGGTGTTTGTGTTCACCCTGCTGCTGTCCATGCCGGTGGCCTGGGCCATGGGCTTTGCCACGGTGGTCTACCTGGTGGTGTCTGGTCAGTGGGCGATGTTTCCGGTGCTCACCGAAAAACTGTTTCAGGGCATGGACGCCTTCGTGCTGGTGGCCATCCCGATGTTTCTGTTGGCGGGGGAGATTTTTTCTGAGGGAAAAATCACCCAGCGCCTGGTGGCTTTTGCCGATGCCCTGTTTGGCTGGATTCGCGGTGGCATTGCCCAAGTGGCGGTTGGCGCCTGCATCTTCTTTGCCGGCATTACTGGCGTGGCGCTTGGCGAGATTGCGGCCTTGGGTCGAATTTTTATTCCGGCCATGGTCAAGGAGGGCTACCCGGCGCCTCTGGCCGCCGCCATCATCGCCTCGGCCTCCATCATCGGGCCGACCATTCCGCCCTCGCTGCCCA
>RFWA01000039.1 GCA_009922295.1 Betaproteobacteria bacterium | reverse complement strand
GGCACCAGCACCCGGTGCCCGGCATCACTCTCGCTGCTGAAGCGCGGGCCGGCGTCATAGACCAGCGCGTGGTTACGGGTCCGCACCAGCACAGCGTTGCCCTGGCCAATATCGGCAGCCAGCACCGAGAATTCGCCAGGAGGCAACTGCGGCGCCTGCCACAGCAGCACCGGCAGCAGCAGGGGCAAGCCCATCGCACGCAAGGACGCCGGCCAGGGAGCTACCAGCAGCACACCCCCCAGCAAGCCAACCGCGCCCGCCCAAAGCGGGGCCTGCGGCAGCGACAACACCGCAAAAGGTAACTCTGCCAGCCACTGCAGCACCTGACTCAGCAGCGCCACCGCACCGGCGGCAATTGACCACAGCGGCCCGACCACCACCCCGAGCATGGCCAGTGGCGTGATCACCAGTGTGACCCAGGGAATCGCCAGGGCATTGGCCAGCAAGCCCACCAAGGACACCTGGCCAAACAGCAACAAGGTCAGCGGCGTGAGCGCCAAGGTGATGACCCACTGCTCACGGAGCATTGATGTCAGGCTAGCCCCCACGCTTGCCACTGCGTGTGCGGCGCTGCCCCCCAAGGGGGCTGATTTCCCTTGGGGCGGCCCGGCGGGAAATCTGGCCCCCACGCTTGCCACTGCGTGTGCGGCGCTGCCCCCCAAGGGGGCTGAGGGGTCAGCCCGACCGTCGCCCGAGGCAAACAGCACACCAACCGCGACAAAGCTCAGCCAAAAACCGGCTTGCAGCAACGCCCAGGGGTCGGCAGCCACAACGACGGCACAGGCCAGGGCCCAGACCACCGGCCATGGCCAGCGCTTGCCCGAGAGCCGCAACCCGCTCACCGTGGCCAGCATCAGCACGGTGCGCTGCGCCGGCACGCCCCAGCCGCTGAACAGGGCGTAGCCCGCCGCCAGCAGCACGCCGCCTAGCAGGGCCGCCTGCGGCGCCGGCAGCCACAGGCACAGGCGGCTGGAGCGCCGCCACAACCAGCCGACCGCCAGCGCGGCCGCCCAGGCGAACATGGTGATGTGCAGGCCTGAGATCGACATCAGGTGAGCCACGCCGGTGGCGCGAAACACATCCCAATCGGCCCGCTCGATGGCCCTTTGGTCGCCCACCACCAAAGCAGCCAACAGGCCCGCCTGAGCCCGATCCGGCACGGCGGCAACTATCTGCTCGCGCACCTGCTGGCGTAGCCGCTCCACCGGGTGCCCGCCCGTCTGGCCCAGAAGGCGGGGCTCCGGGTCACTGCGGCCTGCACGCACATAGCCGGTGGCCTGCACGCCCTGCTCCCAAAGCCAAAGCTCATAGTCGAAGCCATGCGGGTTGCTGCCGCCATGCGGCGCCTTGAGCCGCACGGTCATTTGCCAGCGCTCACCGGCCTGCAACGGCTGCGGCTGGCGCTGCAACTCGCCCACGCCTTGCGTCCCCGCAAAGACCCCGCTGTACCAGCTCAAATCAAGCTGCGCGGGCAGGCGCACGGCCGCACCCTGCCAACTCGCCGAGGCCACCGCCAGGCGAAAACGCTGCCCGGATTCATGCGTTTGGGGCATGGCAGCCACCACGCCCGTCACCACGAGATCGCGTCCCTCCAGTTCCGCGGACAAGGCATCCGCCAGAAAGAAGCCGGCTCGCAGCCCGGTCAGGCCAAAACCCAGCAAAACCAGCGCCAGCAGCAGCGCAGCCGGCCGGCGCCAATTTGCTATTGAATAAGGAGCGCTAGAGGTAAGCCCCACAAGGGCTGGGAGCATGCAGAGCATGTAAACCCACCAAGGCAGCAGCGCCGCCTGCTGCAGCTGAAGCGTGGTGCCGGCGACAAACGCCAACAGGCCGGGCGCCAACAGCCCGGCCCAGCCCCGGCGTTGCGCTGGCTCTGTATCCATGGGCGCATGCTAACCCGGGCAAAAAAGCCAGGGCAGTTCGGCCGCCCAAAAAGCTACCCGAAAATGTCAGCGAGTCTCAATGAAACGGGGCCTTGGCGTACTTGGCACAAACGCCTTTGATGACATGCCTTCGAGCACCATCGCGGAAAGTCAGGGTCTGGACAAACATGCCGTCGCTCAAATCCAACGTGAACTCCTCCTGGGTGATCATCTGGCCAAAACGCTCAAACATGGCAGGCCGGCTCACAAAAGCCTTGTTGCCATCCATGCGCAGCGCTCCTTTGCGTGACTCTGAGATTGAAAACTCGCCTTGGTACCAACCTGATTTTCCCTCCGGGTCCAGCCCTGCCACCAAAAAGTCCGTGTAAACCTTGGGCTCAGAGGTCAGGTTTTTTTGCGGCATGGAGACCGTGACCTCGCAAATAAAGTTTGCATTTTTTTTGATGAACGCCTTGCTTTCCGTGGCCAAGGGGTCTGCCGTTGCCGCGACCGGATCAGGGTTAAAGTTGAGCCAGCCCAACTCGACCGTCACCCAGAGAAGACCCAAAGCCAAGAACACGGTGACCACGGCAGTGGCGAAAATGACTTTCAGATGGTTCATGGATGGGGTCCGATCGGCGACAAGAAAAAAGCTGGTGCGCCCACTTCTTAGTTCGTGATGATCTCGCGACCGTTACGCGACTGCACTGGCCTGGCATTGGCATCGAACGGGAAATCGGCGACTTGCGCGGCGGAGACGTTCACTGTACTTTTCAGAATGAAGAAACGCACGCCTTCAGTGCAGGGTGGCGTCGTCAGTGACCCCTCGTAGCTGAAGAAATCAAATTCACGGGGCAGCAGGCTGCCAGGATTGAACTTCACGCCCTCCGCCGTGACCTCAGGGCCTTCTTTGCGGGGCATGTTGGCCCACAGCGCCTTGATGCCTGGATTTTCATTGCCCTCTTTCAGTAAGACGCCCAGCACAACCAACTTGCCGTCAGCGCCTTTGTGAACAAAGTGCACCACCATCGAGAGGGGTTTACCTTCAATTCTCTCTTCACTGGGTCGATGAAAGTGAAATTGCAGCAGTTCATAGGGCTTGGCATCGATGCGCAGCTTGCTGCCTGGCGGAACATTGACCTGAATGGTGTGACCGTTGTTGAGGATTGTTAACGGGCCCTCTTTATAGTCGGCACTGACGCTGGTGCGCGCTTTCACAAAAGGGCCGACGATATCGAGCGGGGATTGTGATTTTCCCTTGGCACAGGTCGGAAACTCTTTACCCCAACGGTCTGGCCCCATCTCGCCAGAATATCCCCAGTGCGGGGCAGCATGTGCTGCCGCCTCTTTGGTTTTACCTTTTTGATCACTGCCATGGGCGGCGGGCTGGCCGTGGGCATCAGATTTGGCTGCCGTGTCCGCTGCGCCATGGGCCGCCTCGGGCTGGCATTCTGACATGACAGCCACTTTGTCGCCCGCCGCCGCCAAGGCAATTTGAGCGGCACACATCGTGTTTTTACGATTTCCGAGATCAGTCAACTTGAGAGCGGCCCGAAATGCCTCCAGTGCAGCCGGGTCATCATCACCCTTGGTCATCATCCGTAAAGCGCCAAGACCCACTTGTCGCTCTGCTGACAGGCTTTTTTGTGATTTGTAAGCGGCCTCCAGGTCGGCCAATGTCGTGCCGCTGGCCATGGCAGCCTTGATGGCTTCCAACTGGTTGACCTTGGCTTGAAGTGGCGCCAATTGCGCCTTCAGGGCTGCCGACTGCTCTTCAGCTGCGGCAATAGCGCCCTGGGATGTGGCCGTTTGCTTGGCCGCCTCTTCAGAGGCAGCCTTGAGCTCGACCGCTTGGCCCTTGACCGTTTGAACCTCTTTCCAGTTCATCCAACCAAAAACACCGGCGCCGATTAACCCAAGCGCCAACAAGACTTCAACAATGGTTCTTTTCACAGATATCACCTACTGTAAATTCAACAAACACGCCAGAAGCCCGATGCCATACCTGGCGCTTCCGGGCAGCAAGGGCCTAGGACACATACCCAAGCATCGGTACGAGAGCTGAAAACATGAGGGGTCAGCATTTAGGCGTCCCCGCCGTCTCGGTCAGATAGACCTTCCAACCGCGACTGGCCACAATCAGACATGGTTTGCATCCTATTGGTCGCCCGTAAAAGAAAACCCGCTTCCGGTTCGATCAACGACCATGAGCGCCAAACGTCTTGTTTTGCCTTCGATCACGGATGGGGTGACGAAGGCAACACCATTCAGAAAAGCGGCGTCTGTCCCCGGGGTGCGCGGACACCCGGTTTGAGCAGGAATATCGACCGATGTCGCGAAATAAGGGGTATTTACAGCGGTAGCGCTAACGAGCTTGACGTGACGGAGGCAGCCGCCAAACGTGACGGTCGCAGCGAGCTTTTGGTCAAACTGCAGAGTTACCGGCTTGTTCACCGACGTATTGAGGTTGTCGGTCCAAGCGCCATCCCATCGGCCGCTGACGTCTGTCAAGGTGGCAGACGCTGAGGTTGTCAATGAAATCGGTTGATTGTTTGGGGCGTTGACGCCGGAAATCATCACCTTAAAGGTCCCCGCCGAGGCCTCAGACCAGCTGCCATTGGCAGATCGGCTGATTGCAGCCGGCCCAAATTCGCGGATAAGGCCATTACTAGCCAAACCACTCTGAGCCGAGGGCACAGAACCCGAGTAAAGGATAGGAATGATGTCCGCAGAAGTGGCGTTGAAGTAATACATCGCATACCAATTGATGGCAGGGGCCACGTCTGTGGTCATGAAACTCACAAAATTTTTATCGTAAAGCGTCCCCACAGCTGCCCCGGCAAGCAAGCTGGCTGCCGGTAGCGGGACCAACGGCTGGCCGTCGGGCACGGTGGCGGTCGGGCCATCTGACGTAAAGCCACCGCAGGCGCTCAGGCTTGTGCCCAAAGCCAGCACCATTCCCGCAGACATCACTCCAGCCAATGAGCGATGTAAAGGCCGAAGTAGACAATTGATCATAAGTATCATTTTCTACAAAATCTTTGTTTGGATGAGACCCAGCCAGCCTGCAGCCAATGACAGTAATGCCGGCTGTAATGCCAAGCGATATGTTGCACAGTGGTACCTGCCGGGAAAACCTGCGAGGTCAGATGATCCAGCCATTCCCCTTCGGCCTCCAGTTGAATCGCAAAAGCGGTCAGTCCAGGCTCGATCGGCAAGTCCGCTTCACACGGCTGCGTCGAAACCGCCCCGTCCACCTGCAAACTTTGAAGCATCACCATTTTCTCACGTGCTCGGCCGGCACGGCGGACGGCCCCGGAATACGCGTCGTGCAGGCTGCCCCACTCTCGTCCTACCATGCGGCGTTTGATCATGTCGAGGCACGACACCGTTTCATCCAGGGAGGAGTGCATGAATCGCAACTGGCCCAACACATTGTCAAACAACACCGCCGCATCTGGGTGAGCTGCCAATAGTGACGGAAGGTCGCCAATTGCATCCCCGGTGTCACAGCGCAGTTGGGTTCCAGAGCGCTTCAAGGCTGGCCCATGACGCCAGCGAAACAGCGGGGCGGCCCAGCGGTCGATGTCCAAGGTTGTGACCTTTTCAAACCCTTGTAGCCAAGGGCTGGGCATCATCCAGCCAGCGCTGGCGCCAATAATGACAAGCTCTCTGCTATTCGGCTGGGTCTGCTCAAGCCACTGCCTGATGTGGTTGCAGGTCCCCCGCCACGCACCTTGCCGGCGCCAGGCCCGGGCGTGCCACAACAGACCGCCGGAACGATTCATGCGGCTCTAGCCTGGTTGAACTGGATCATGCCCATTTCGTCCATGCCTCGTTGCTCTCGGCGATTCTCAAAATTTCTGACTGCAAGAAGATCATTGTCCAACAACGACTGCATCTTCATGCGCTGCGTCTCGGCCTTCAGGGTGCGCTGCTCCAAAACTTGCAAATACTGCTTGGTTTTTCCTATGTCGTTATCTACGCGAGCCTGTAGTGACTGCAATTGAACCATGAACTGCCGATGATTTTGTACAGCAGACATACCCGTTGCGGTCGTTAACTCCACCGCCTTACAGCGGTATTCTTCATACATTTGAGCAACCCGTAGCTGGCTTGCGGACAAGGACTCAAGCAACTGCAGTGTTTGTCCGGTCTCTGCTCTGAGCTGTTTCACCAGCATGTCGGCTTTCATCTCCAGCGCTGACCAGCAGGTACGTACTTTCATGGTGGCTTTCCTCTACAGTTCCATCAACACACGAATATCAACACGCGTTCGCTCTTCTTCCACACCTGAATACATGTCTTGCCGTAAAAATTCTTCCATTGATTCACGCATGGCAATCGCTTGGTCGATTTCAGGGTTTGAGCCAGCCTGATATGCACCAACCTGAATCAAGTCAACGTTTTGCTGGTACAGCGACCACAGGCGTCGGAATCGATTGGCCATTTTCAAATCTGCAGGCGAAAGCAGGTTTTGCATGACGCGCGAGATGGAGCCAGTCAGCTCGATGGCGGGGTAATGGGCCGCGTCAGCGAGCCTTCTTGACAACATCACCTGCCCGTCTAGCGAAGCGCGGGCAATGTCCACGATCGGATCATTCCCGTCATCACCTTCTGCCAAGACCGTGTAGATTGCAGTGATTGAGCCATGGCCATGGCGGCCAACGCCAGCGCGCTCGATCAGGTTGGGTAACAAGGCGAACACGGAGGGTGGATAGCCCTTGGACGTCGGCGGTTCGCCAATGGCCAGCCCGATTTCTCGCTGAGCATGGGCAACCCGGGTCAAGCTGTCCACCAGCATCAGAACATCACGGCCCTGGTCACGAAAATACTCGGCCACCACGTGTGACAAGTGTGCAGCCTTTAGCCGAAGCACCGGTGACACATTGGCAGGCGCAGCAATCACAACGGCTTTGGCCAGCCCCTCAGGACCCAATGTCTCGTTAATAAAAGCCTGTACCTCTCGTCCACGTTCGCCAATCAGTCCAATCACCACAACATCAGCTTTTGTAAACCGGGTCAGCATGCCAAGCAGAACGCTTTTGCCGACACCCGAGCCTGCTATGAGACCCACCCGCTGTCCGCGTCCAAGCGTCAACAGCCCATTGATGGCCTTGACCCCGACATCCAGCACGCGGTCGATAGGGCCGCGCTCCATGGGATTGAGGGGCAGGCCCAAAAGTCCCAAAGTGTTGGTGCATGCCGGCTGTGGCTTGCCGTCGATCGCCTGCCCACGCGCATCAATCACCCGGCCCAGCAGCTCGTCGCCCAACAACACATGATCGGTGTCACTCAAAACCCGGACCTTGTCCCCGGGGCCTATCCCCACCGGCTCCGCAAATGGCATCAGAAAAATGGTGCTGTCAGCGAAGCCGACCACTTCCGCCTCAATTCGTTTTCCGCTTTGGCCAATCACCTCACAGCAGGCGCCAACCGGTGCCATGATGCCGCGCGCCTCAAGCCTGAGGCCGACCAAGCGCACCAGCGTTCCGCTGCGCACCGGCCTTCGGGTGTGTATTTTTGCAAGGGCCTGGTCGACCTCGGAATCAAAATCAAACATCATCGTCTGCGCCCGAAACCAAGACATCCTGAGCTTCCACAGTGTGCCCACCAGAGACCTGTTGCCAAGCGACCTGTGATGCAGATTGCTCGACGGACGAGGCCCCATCGCCGACCAATGCGCTGCCGGCACGCCAACGGGACTCATCAATCTGAAGTCCTTGCGCAAGCGCACTGAGTCGCTCACCAATCAGATCATCAACCAACGCATCATTTGCACTGGCTCGCACGCTCCCGGGCTGTAACGACGCATTGGCACGAATGTTCGCGTCGATACCACCGCTCAAGCCACTGCGCTCGCGTAGTGTCCGCCAGGCCTGGAGGTCGCCAGGAGATAACTCCACCCGAACCATCGACGCATCATTAAGCGACAGTTCGTCCACACATCGCTGCACCAAGCGGTCGATAGCACGCCCATCCAGCGCGAGTTCTGCCAAAACCAATTGCTCAGCCAAGTGCAGGGACAGGCGTTTGATCGGCTCGAAAAATACTGCCGGGCTTTGATGCAAGGCATCGATCGCAGCCTCTACAGACTTGATCAGAGCGTGGTCCAGGGCGAGTTGTCGAGCCAGCTCACGGTCCATCTGAACCTGCATCTCGGAGCCGGCATCTTGCTTCCCTTGCTCGTAGCCTTCGCGACGAGCCTGCGCCAAGGCCGCTTCCGTGGCAACCGGCGTCGGCACTGGCGTAGCCTCTACGTCAGGCGCATCTGCGATATCGGTAGCAAGTGCGCTGTCACTGTCTGTGGTCAGCGAGGGTGGCGAGGGCAACAAGCGCAAGCTCTGGCTGTCGAAGTCGACCATATCAAATTGAGGTACAACTTCGGATCGCCACTTGGAAGGCAAAAACCCCCCTGGCGGTGCAACCGGATGCAGTAGATCAACCGCCTGCCATACACGCGCCGGACGCACCACCAATTGGCGTGAGTTATTCACTACAGTCACCAGCTGGTTACTAGACATAGTCAGCGCCGCCACCCAACACCAAATCGCCAGCATCCGCCAGTTTGCGCGCAGTGCGCATGATGGTTTTTTGCGCCAGCTCAACATCAGACAGGCGCATGGGGCCCTTGGCCTCCATGTCATCCTTGAACATGCCCCTGGCACGTTCGGACATATTGCTGAAAAACTTGTCCTTCACCGGATCGCTCGCGCCTTTGAGCGCAATCATCATCTGGTCTGGATCAACATTGCGCATAATGACTTGGATACCTTTGTTGTCTACGCTGACCAGATTTTCAAAAGTGAACATGTTGTCCTGGATTTTTTGCATCAGATCAGCATCCAAGTTTCGCAAGCCACCCATCACCGAGGCCTCCAGCGCGGATTTGGTAAGGTTCAAAATATTAGCGGCCGCCTTGATACCGCCAAAACTCGACGACTTGGCCGAGGAGTTATTGGAGAACTGCTTTTTCATGATGGCCTCAAGTTCCTCCATGGCAGAGGGCTGCACCGTCTCCAGCTTGGCCACACGCTGTATAACTTCGGCGCGCGAATCTGGTGGTAAAAAGTTCAAAACATCAGCTGCGACAACATTTTCTAAAACCGACAAAATAATAGCAACCACCTGAGGGTGCTCCCCCTGAATCATGTCGGCGATAGACCTGGCATCCATCCAAGCCAATATATCAAGACCCTTACTGCTGTGCCCGGGATTGATACGCCCCAAAACAGAAGCCGCCTTGTCATTGCCTAAAGCACGCTTGAACACCTTTTCCACGTAATCGGCAGTTCCCAAACCCAGGCTGGTTTGGCGCTTGATGGTGGCGACAAATTCATCCAGCACGGCGTTAACCGCTTCTTGGGAAAGTTCGGCAACCTGAACCATGGCCATGCCAAGCGCCTGAACTTCCTTAGGGTTGAGGAAACGGATGATGTCCGCTGCCTGCTCTTCACCCAACAGAAGCATAAGGACCGCCGCACGTTGGGTGCTGGTTACATTTTGGAGCTCTCGCTGGAGCGCCTCATTGTTGCCGCCTGACGACACGCCCTGTGTGCCAGCTACATTCGCTTCATCAGCCATTATTTTTGCTCCAGGAGTACCGTCAACCCGGCTTGATCATGCCCTTGAATACGCTTGCCACACGCGCTGAGTCGTCGGACACGATCATGCGGATCAATGCGACTTTGTCATCGTAGGTATTGGCCGTATCCAGCATTTCTGCGGAGATATTTGATTTCTTCGCTTTCATTTTTGCTTTCATTTCCTCGAGCGTCTCCGATGCCGACAGTTCCTTTTCACCAACATCCCCTGCAGCTTTTGCCTGAGACTCCACCTCCAGCGCCAGTGCTTCGTTTTGTGCCAACTGCAAGGTGGTTGCTGCGTTCTCGGCAGCCTCTTTGTCACGGTTCAGCAGGTGCATCACCACCGGCCGGATCACCAACAGGGAGAACAGCACAAACACCAGGCCAAGGAAAGCCGACTTGATGTTGGTGAGCACTGCCTCGTCCTTGTGCCAAGGCACTGTCAGATCAACTGGCGCCTCGGTTTCAAACTTGGCCTGCACGACGTTGACGACGTCTTTGCGCGCCTCGTCGAAGCCCACTACGCCCTGCACCAGTTGTTGCATGCGTTCCACCTCGTCCTCCGTGTAGGGATTCGGCTTGGCCGGTTGCTCTTCACCCTTCTCATTCTTGGGCTGTGCCACGGGCGGTCTTTCGTTGATAACGACCGCGACACTGAGGCGTTGAACTGTTCCGCTAGCGCTTTTGATATGACGCACTGAGCGATCGATTTCGTAGTTACGGGTAGTCCGTGCTGCTACTGTCGTCCTCTCGTCGGCCGCTGCAGCCTGGGGTGGTGTTGCAGCAGTGTTGAGCGACGTTGTCGGTGCCGCTGGTGCAGTATTTGAAAGAGTGCCAGGGACACCGCTGGCCTCTTTGGCGCTGTTTCGGTCTTCGCTGGTAACCTCGGAACGGGTTTTAGGGCCTTTGCCTTGCGTATCAAAGTCTTCCAAGGTGGTTTCAGTTTGACTGAAATCCAGCATCAAATTGACCTGGGAACGGACATTGGCTTCACCAACAATTGGAGACAAGATCTGCATCACTCGTTGACGGTAGAGTTCCTCCATCGCCTGCTTGTGCTTGGTCTGACCTGCATTCATGCCCATTGATGCATCCGAATCTGAGTCAGTCATCAGCTTGCCAACGTTGTCCACAACGGTCACATTCTGAGGGGTCAACAAAGGTATGCTGGAAGACACCAAATGAACAATGGCCTGTACCTGCATGGGACTGACGCTGCGGCCATTTTGCGGTGTCAAAACGACCGAGGCCTTTGGCGGCACGCGGTCGCGCACAAAGACCGATGGCTTGCTGGTCGCCAGGTGAACTCGTGCAGACTGAATCGAATCAATCTGCTGGATACTGCGTGCCAATTCCTGCTCTACCGCGGAGGTGTAGCGCACCTGCTCCATGAACTGACTGGTCGTCATAGCGGACTGATCTTTCAGGCTGTCCAAACCGGTCGCTGCAGTTTTAGGAAGACCCTTGGAGGCGAGAAAAATACGAGCCTCGTGGTATCGGCTCGCTGGTACTGTAATTTGACCCGTTCCCGAGTCAATGACCGGCTTGAACTCGCCAGTTCGCAGCGCTTCAAAGACGGCCTGCTGGTCGCCTTCGGTCGCACCCATGGCCACCGGCCTGTATTTTGGCGCGTTCACCATGGTGTATGCCGCCGCAAACACCAAAAGCATCAGGGCAATGACAATCAAGGGCAGGGACTTTTTGATGACCGGCTGGTTAAACACCTCTTTAATTGGTCCAAACAGGCCCGGGCTATCGGCCAGCGCCACACTGCCACCGAGATAGTTCGTACTCAGACCGTTAGCGGGCCCCGCCTGACCTTCTGAATTAGACCGGCGGTCACGCCCGGACCTTGTGGTCAGTGCACGTACCTCGTCGGAACCCGGGAGCATAGTGCCGTCTGGTGCTGTTGCGGTTGCAGTCGCCATAGTTGAGTCTTTCAGCGCAGAATATTACTTAGATGTCAGCCAGGATCAAACCGGCATGTTCATCACTTCTTCGTAGGCCTTGAGGACCTTGTTACGAACCTGTAGCGTGGTCTCGAAGGCCAATGATGACTTTTGCATCTTGAGCACAAGATCCGTTAATGGCACGGCTTCACCACGCTCAAAAGCCTGGGCCGCCTGGTTGGATTCGACCTGCATGTCATTGGTTTGGCTAACCGCGTTGCGCACCATCTCTGAAAAATCGCTTTTGGGTGCAGCAATGCCAGCAATGGACTGCTCATCAAGACCGCCCGCTTGGGCAGCGTGGATTTGCATGGTCTTGAGCATGGAAGCAATATTTGCGGCAGAGGTAGCTCGTTCAATCATGATGTTTCCTTAAAGAGGAGTGAATGCTGCAGGCTATCAAGCACTGACCATGTGCTCGGGGCTATGGTCCCGCAGCTGCGCCAACTTGTAGCGCAAAGTCCGGGGACTGATTCCCAGTTTTTGCGCCGCCTCGACTCTGTTTTTTGACGTCTCAAGCGCCGACATGATCACGTGGTTTTCGCTCTGCTTGACCACTGCTTGTAACTTGCTGCGGCCGGCCAGCTCCACGTCGTGGTAGGCGGAGGCGCCCCTCGTCTCTGATGCCAAAGGTTCCACCGGAGAAGGAAACTCCGTCGACTCATGCATGATGGCGAGCATGCCTGCATGATCCGGGGCGTCGTCAAACATCAGGTGATGCGCATCAATGTGACGGTCTGGGCAAAGCACCATGGCTCGTTGGACAACGTTTTCTATCTCGCGAACGTTTCCTGGCCATTCATAGGACAGCAAACAGGCTTGGGCAGCCGGGCTCACTGTCCAGGCTTGATCGCCTCGTTGGTGGCGAGCCAGCACACGCGCCACAAGGGGCAAAATATCACCTCGTCGCTCTGCCACTGGGGGCACGCGCAACTTGAATGTGCTCAACCGAAAATACAGGTCCTCGCGGAATTCCCTCCGCTCGATGGCCAAACGCAGGTTCTTGTTGGTCGCCGCAATAACCCGAACATCCAAAGCAACGGCACGCTCGCTGCCCAGTTTGACTATGCTGCGCTCCTGCAAGACCCGCAATAATTTGGCCTGAAGTCCAATGGGCAGGTCACCTACCTCATCAAGAAAAATCGTGCCTCCTTGCGCTTGTTCAAACATGCCGCGATGGTCCTTGACTGCACCAGTGAAAGCGCCTTTTTCATGGCCAAACAGCATGTCTTCAATCATGTGCTCAGGCAGGGCAGCACAATTCAAACCGATGAACGGACCTCCTTGCGACGGCGAGGACTCATGCAGCACGCGCGCGAGAACCTCCTTGCCTGAGCCGGTAGGTCCCTCAAGCAGCACGGTCACCTGCGCTTGTGCAAATGGCCGATCTGATGATGCAGCATTGAA
>RFWA01000380.1 GCA_009922295.1 Betaproteobacteria bacterium | reverse complement strand
AAGGGAATAGCGATCAGGGCCGCATAGCCGGCCAGAAACAGGGTGTTGGCCAGGCGCGGCATGATTTCATCCACGATGACGCGTTTGTTGGTCAGGGCAACACCGAGGTCGCCTTGCAGGGCACCCAGCAACCAATTCCAGTACCGCAGATGGGGCGGCACATCAAAACCGAGCTCTTTACGAAAGACGATCAGGGCTTCAGGCGTAGCGCCCTGCCCCAGGACGGCGGACGCGACATCACCGGGAAGGATCTGCGTGCAGATGAAGATCAGCACAGAAACTGCGAACAAGGTCAAAATTCCTAGCAGCAGCCGGTTTACTATCAGTCGCGTCATCGACAGAAAATCCCAAGAAAAAGCGCGCTTTTCTAACGCTGTAACCAGCGGTGCAAAAAGCGCGCCAAGTAGTGTTAAGTCTGACGTCAGCGGGCAAGCCCACCGACGCCCGGCTTCAGTCGATCAAGCGAACCAGCCTTTTTCGGCGATCCGGCCATCGGCCATGTCGTACCGGCCCGATGGGGTCAGACCCATCAGTTTGGTCGTGTGGGCGTCCAGGTAATCTTGAACCGCAAAACAGACCATGCCAGAGTTCTGGCTGATCAGTTCTTGGCACTTGGCGTACATCGCCGCGCGCTTGGGCTGGTCAAGTTCAACACGTGCGTCGGTCAAGAGCTTGTCAAAGTCGGCGTTGACAAAGTGGGTGTCGTTCCAAGTGTTCTTCAAGCCGCCGCCAAAAGTGCTGCTGAGCTGGTTGTCGATGGTCGGACGGTTGCCCCAGTACACGGCACAGAACGGCACTTTGAGCCAGACGTTGTCCCAGTAACCATCACCGGAGACGCGCTTCAGATCAATCTTGATGCCGGCCTTGGCAGCCGACTCTTGGAACACCTGGCCTGAATCGGTTGCGCCAGAGAACGCGCCTTCCGACACTTGCAACTCGATGGGGGCGCTGATGTTGGCTTTCTTGAAGTGGAACTTGGCCTTGTCCGGGTCATAAGCGATCTGCTTCTGCTTGGCATCGTAGTACTTCATGCGCGGTCCAACGGTGTGGTCATTGCCGACTGTCGCGTAGCCAGAAAACACGTTTTTCACGATCTTGTTGCGATCGATACCGTACTTCAGTGCCAGCATCAGGTCTTTGTTGGTGTACGGATCTTTGTCGCTATGAGCAACAAAAGCAAAACGGTTACCCATGCCAGGCGTACGCGCCACTTTCAGCGCCTTGTTCTTGGCCAGCAACGCGGCAGTCTTGGGATCGACGCGGTTGATCAGGTCAACCTGACCCGTCACGAGCGCCTGGGTGGCACCACGATGATGTGGTAGTCGCTCAGGTTGTAGGGCAGGTCGATGTTGCCCTTGCTCATGGTGATCTGAATCTGTGTCGCCGACGTCTTCTTGATGTCAGTGATGTCAGCCAGCAGCGTCTTGGCCGGTGACTTGGTCTCACCGCGATGCAGGTTGAGCGAATAGATCACATCATCAGCGTCGAGCGTCTTGCCCGAGGTGAAAGTAATGCCTTTGCGAATGTTGAAAGTCCAGTCGGCGCCGCCGGGCTTGACTTCCCAGTTTTCGAACAATTCACCAGTGGCGTTACCGTTGTCAGCCACTTCAACCAGGTTGTTCCACAGCATCAGGCTGGTGGAAATCGGGATGGAGTCAGCATAGGTCCGCGGGTCCAGGCTGTCCGATGCCGAGCCGCCTTCAAGACCCAAGCGCAGCGTGCCGCCTTTTTTGGGTTTGCTTTGGGCCATAGCCGGCGAGACACCAAAGGCGGTTGACAGGCCAAGTGCTGATGCACCGGCGATGAGTTGGCGCCGATCCAGGATGAGTCCTGATTCGGTTTGGATTTCGTTATTGTCCATTTATCAAAAACTCCTTCAGATCGCTAAACAAAAATCCTGCTAAACCACCAGGTTGGGCGGCTACCGGCAGGCGGTCAGGGGCAACACGCTTTCGCGCACCTCGTTCATCTTAACGGAATACCTGTGGCCTGTGGCATCCAGACATTCCCTAAGACGAGCGTGAACCCAACGAAATTTCAGGTCAATTAATGCAATTGTTCGCATCGTCAAGTCGGTGTCGCTGAGCCGTGGCGCTGTGACAGCCACTTCCGCAGCACCCTGATCTTGGGCTGCTGTGCGCGGTCGGGCGGGTAGGCAAGGTAATAGGACAGGCCCTGCCCCACGGTGCGCTCGAATGGAGCCACCAAAACACCATCGCGCAGGTTCTCGTGGATCAGGTTCAAATCACCCATCGCCACACCCTGCCCGCGCGTCGCTGCGGTCAATGCCAGCTCCAGTGTGTCAAACGTCTGTCCACGTCGCAAGTCTTTTGGCGTCACTCCGGCAGCTTGTAGCCAGCGCGGCCAGGCATCGAGCGGGTTGCAGTGCAGCAGTGGCAGAGCCAGCAGGTCTTCCGGCGCACTGATTTGGGCCGCCAACTGGGGTGAACACACTGGCGTGAGCACTTCTGGCATGAGGGCCACCGACTCGATGCCGACCCAATTGCCACGCCCCTGCACGACAGCAGCATCAACGTCAGAGCTTTCGAAATCAGGCTCCCAGGCCTCATAGGTGGTGATGCGCACGTCCACATCCGGCAGCAGAGCGCGTAACTCCGGCAAGATGGGCAAAAACCAGCGCACCGCAAAGGTAGGCGGCATGCGCAGCACCAGCACCTGGCCCATGTTTCTTAAACCGTCGCAGGCGCCAGCCAGGCGACCCATGGCATCTTCCACCACGGGCAAGAGGGCGCGACCCTCGTCGGTCAGGCGCAGTCCGCGTTTGTGGCGGCTGAACAGCGTGCAGCCCAAATGCGTTTCCAACTGCTGAATCTGGCGGCTGACTGCACCCTGGGTGACAAACAGCAGTTCGGCCGCCAG
>RFWA01000379.1 GCA_009922295.1 Betaproteobacteria bacterium | reverse complement strand
GATGAAAGACTGGTCAATTTTGAGTTGCCGCAGGGGCAAACGCCGCAGGTTGGTCAGTGACGACAACCCCGCACCAAAGTTGTCCATGGCGATGGAAACACCCAGGGCCTGGGCCTGCTGCACTTTGGCAATCACCAATTCGGGCTCTTTGTTGACCAGTCGCTCGCTCAGCTCTAACGTGAGCTTGCTGGGGTCAAAGGCGCCAAGAATCAGCAGGTCCCGGAGCCGGTCCACAAAATCAGGCTGCATAAATTGCAGCGCACTGACATTGACGGCAAGCCGCAAATGCCGCGTGCTGGCTTGGTCTTTCCAACTGGCCAGTTGCCGGCACGCCGACTCGAGCACCCAGGCACCAATGGGCAGGATCAAGCCTGTTTCCTCGGCCGCAAAGATGAAATCCCCCGGCGTCAGGAGCCCTCGCTGCGGGTGTTGCCAACGCAGGAGCATTTCCGCTCCAAGCAACTGGCCTGGCGAGTTCACCATCGGCTGAAGATAGAGAACGAGTTGCTTGTCTGACAGGGCGTGGCGTAAATCAGATTCCAGTTGGGTCCGAGCCGCCAGGTTACGCTGCATCTCCGGCTCAAAAAACACCACCCGGTTACGCCCGCCGAACTTGGCTTGGTACATGGCCGTGTCAGCGCGTTGCAGCAGTACGCCAAAGTTTGAATCCGAGCCGAAAAACAGCGCGACGCCGAAACTCGCACTGACAAAAAATTCGCTGGCACCGACAGAAAATGACTGCTCCAACCCACGGCGGCACTTTTCAGCAATACTTTCAGCCTGCAGTGCGGCTTGGGCCGGGTCCGCGCTCAGCCCCTCCAACACCAGCACAAACTCGTCACCACCCTGGCGGGCGACGGTGTCCCCCAACCTGACACAGCCGCGCAGGCACTCCGACACCTTGACCAGCAAGGCGTCGCCAGCCGCGTGGCCGCAACTGTCATTGACCAGCTTGAAATTGTCCAGGTCCACAAACACGATGGCCCCGCCGAAACCGCCACGCGAACTGCTGACCAGCGCCTGCTCGATCCGGTCTTGCAACAGGCGCCGGTTGGGTAGACCGGTCAATTCGTCAAAAAAAGCCAGGTGGTGAATTTTTCTGTCAGATAAGCGGCGGTCCGACACATTGCGCAACAGCGCCACCAGATACCGCCCACCCATCCCGGTGGCCGTGATTTCCAGATCAACCCAGTCACCATTGCGATGCCGATGCCTGGTTTCGAACGTTTGCTGTCCGCTTTTCAGGATGACCCGGATCTGGGCTTGAATTTGCTCGGTTTTGGCCACCGCCTCAAAATCAGCGATTGACATCGACATCACTTCAGTGCGGGTGTAGCCCATCATCCGGCAATAACCCTGATTGACATCCATGAAGGCGCCGGTGGGCGACAAAACCCAGTAGCCGTCGTTGGTGCTGTCCAGTGCCTTCTCGGCATTGCTGGCACGTTCGCGCAGCCGCAACACGGCCAATAGGGAGATGGCGAGAGCCAGAAAGCAGCCCAGGCAGATGGCCGTCAAGGCCGGCAGATGCTCCGACCAGTCGACGCGCGGCGGGCTTGATACGGCTCCCATGACCAGCAGTTGTGTCAGGACAACAAAGACGGCCAAGCCCGCCGCCGTCGTTAACGGCATGGCATTTAGCCTCACCCATTCCAACCACCGCTTCATCTATGGCCCTTTAACCGAAGGCACAGACTGGCCAGGCGTCGGCCAGCGTCAGACGGTGCCGCGTCCGGCGAAGTATCCCACCCGTAGCCACGGGGCCCAGCGTAAAACAATTTTACTGGCGGCGCCTTCACTTCCCAGCGTTGGGGAAAAACAGCTGCTCGCCATCGATTTTGTAGCTCGCCACCACCGCCTGACCCGCTGGCGACAGGACCCAGTCCACAAATTTTTGCCCATCTGCCGTTTTAACGTGCGGGTGTTTGGCGGCGTTAACCACCATCACACCGTACTGGTTAAACAAACGGGTATCGCCCTCCACCAACACCGTCAGATCGGCGCGGTTCTTGAAGCTGAGCCAGGTACCCCGGTCAGCCAACAGGTAGGCCCCCGTGCTGGCCGCGATATTCAGGGCCTGCCCCATACCGCAACCGCAGGCTCGGTAAGCGCTACTCGGCGTCGGTGTGACACCCGCCATCTTCCAGAACCGCAGCTCCGCGGCATGGGTGCCGCTCTTGTCCCCCCGTGAGACAAAGCCACTGTTGGCCATAGCCACTTGCTTTAAGGCCGCCACAATGTCTCGGCCACGTACCCGGGCCGGATCCGCGGTAGGCCCAACCAGGACGAAGTCGTTGTACATGACGCCAAGGCGCTTGAGCACAAAGCCATCCGCCACCATTTTTTCTTCGGCTTCCTGGTCGTGCACAAACAGCACATCGGCGTCGCCGCGGCGCCCCATGTCGAGGGCCTGCCCGGTACCCAGGGCCACCACCTTCACATCGATACCGCTGGCCTTTTTGAATGCAGGCAAAAGATGGGCGAACAGCCCGGATTGCTCGGTGGAGGTGGTGGACGCCATCACGATCGACTGCGACTGTGATGGGGCACTTGCTATCAAAAGTAGAGCTGTCAAGCCAATATGGACAAGGCCTAGAGGCCTAAAACACTTAAAATTCATACGAGTTCTCCCTTGACAAAAGAATGGGCTTCCGGGTGGCTCTGTGCCATCTGCGCCCCATCAAAAAATTCAGCCACGGGCAGGTCGGCCAGAACCCGGCCGTGCTCCAGGTAGATCACGCGGCTGGCCAGCCGCTTGACCTGCCCGAGGTTGTGGCTGGCAAACACCAGCGTCACGTCCGGCGACTGGGCAGCAAACTCCTGCACCATGCGCTCCACCTCGCGCTTGGCGTGCGGGTCCAGACTGGCGGTCGGCTCATCC
>RFWA01000378.1 GCA_009922295.1 Betaproteobacteria bacterium | reverse complement strand
CCGCTTTCCACGGCATGCGTCATGCCGCCCATGGCCTCCACCTCTTCGATGATGGTCCAGGCGGCATCGGCCATGTCTTGCGTCAGCTTTTCCATCATGTAGCTGCCGGCCCAGGGGTCGATCACCTTGGTGATGTGGGTTTCTTCCTGGATGATCAGCTGGGTGTTGCGCGCAATGCGGGACGAAAACTCGGTCGGCAACGCAATCGCCTCGTCAAAGCTGTTGGTGTGCAGGCTCTGGGTGCCGCCAAACACCGCCGCCATGGCCTCGATGGTGGTGCGCACCACGTTGTTGTAAGGGTCCTGCTCGGTCAGGCTCCAGCCGCTGGTCTGGCAGTGGGTGCGCAGCATCAGGCTCTTGGGCGACTTGGCGTCAAAACCCTTCATGATGCGGCACCACAGCAGGCGCGCGGCCCGCATCTTGGCCACCTCAAGGTAGAAGTTCATGCCGATCGCCCAGAAAAACGACAGCCGTCCGGCAAACTCATCCACATCCAGACCAGAGCCAATCGCCGTCTTGACGTACTCCTTACCGTCAGCCAGCGTAAAGGCCAGCTCCAGTGCCTGGTTGGCACCGGCTTCCTGCATGTGGTAACCCGAGATCGAGATCGAGTTGAACTTGGGCATGTTGCGCGCGGTGTAGCCGATGATGTCGCCAATGATGCGCATCGAGGGTGCAGGCGGGTAGATGTAGGTGTTGCGCACCATGAACTCTTTAAGGATGTCGTTCTGGATCGTCCCCGACAGCTGATCCTGCGCCACGCCCTGCTCCTCTGCCGCTACCACGTAGCCAGCCAAGACCGGCAACACGGCGCCGTTCATGGTCATGGACACACTCACCTTGTCGAGCGGGATCTGGTTGAACAAGATCTTCATGTCTTCAACCGAGTCAATGGCCACGCCGGCCTTGCCGACATCACCGGTCACTCGCGGGTGATCGCTGTCATAGCCGCGGTGGGTGGCCAAGTCAAAGGCCACGCTGACGCCCTGACCGCCGCCGGCCAAGGCCTTACGGTAAAACGCGTTGGACTCTTCGGCCGTGGAAAAGCCAGCATATTGACGAATGGTCCAAGGTCGCACTGCGTACATGCTGGCCTGCGGACCTCGCAGATAAGGCTCGAAACCCGGTAATGTGTCGGTGTAGGAAAGACCTGCCGTGTCCGCCGCGGTGTAAAGCGGTTTGACTGTGATGCCATCTGGTGTGAGCCAGTTCAGCGCCTCGAGCTTACCGCCCGGTGCCGACTTAGACGCAGCTTTAGCCCAGGTCTCTAGGCTTGGGATCTGGAATTCAGGTGACTTGGAACTCATCTTGACCTTTGGTTGACGGCGCTTAGTTTACGTTATTTATAATTATTGATGCAGAATATTGATGCCAGCTTACAATCAAATCCATGCCAGCACGATCTTTATCCCCGCGCGCACTGTATGAAGAGGTGGCTGAATTGTTACGCCAGCGCATCTTCAGCCGCGAGCTGGAGCCGGGGAGCTGGATTGACGAACTGAAAATTGCCGAGGCCTACGGAATCAGCCGCACGCCCTTGCGCGAAGCGCTCAAGGTTCTTGCAGCCGAGGGACTGGTCACCATGAAGGTGAGGCGCGGCGCCTATGTCACCGAAGTTTCGGACCGAGACTTGGCAGACGTCTACCACTTGCTCAGTCTGCTTGAATCGGACGCAGCGGGCACGGCAGCAACACAAGCCACTGACGCGCAATTGCAGGAACTGCAGACCCTGCATAACGAACTCGAGGCCGCCGCCAATCCAAAGACAGCCGACCGCGCGCGCTTTTTTGAATTGAACGAGCGGTTTCACATGCACCTGTTGGAGATTGCCGACAACCGCTGGAGCAAGCAGATGGTGACGGACTTGCGCAAGGTCATGAAACTGAACCGGCACAACTCTTTGCTCAAAACGGGCCGGATCACTGAGTCACTGCAAGAGCACCGCCAACTCATGACGGCCTTGACTGCGCGAGACGCAGCGCTGACCAGACGTTGCATGCAGGACCATTTCAGGAACGGACTCGAGGCCGCTGCCTGAAACGGCCAGGATGCTGCATCACAGCCCAATCTGAACCACTAGCCGGACCGGGCCACCCGAAATCCGATGTGATCTCGCCGACGGTGGGGGTAGCTCATGCTCCGGGTCGCGCAGCGCAGGTAACGCGGTTCATCGCTGTAGAAGGAGCCACCGCGCAATACGCGTTGCTCTGAAAGGTCTGGCGCCTCGCGGCCGTCAGTCTGCGCATAGGGGTACGGCCTGTAAGCGCTGCTCACCCACTCCCAGACATTGCCGGCCAAATCCAGAACACCGTAACAGCTTGCGCCATCGCGGTAGCTACCGACTGCCGTTGAACCACCCCGGTTCATGTCATGCGCAAAATTGGCACGGGTCCCGTCGGGCAACTGAACGCCCCAAGGCCACGGTCTGCCGTCGCTGCCACGCGCTGTTTTTTCCCACTCCGCCTCGGTGGGTAGTCGTACGTCGGCCCAGGCGCAAAAGGCCTGGGCATCGTGCCAGTCAACGTACACCGCCGGATGATCCAACAAGGTCAGTGGGGCACGACCCTGGGACCAATGCCCCGGCGCCGGATAACCAGTGGCATCCACAAAGGCCTGATACTGCCGGTTGGTGATGGGCGTCCTGGCGATCCTGAAGTCGGGCAGTAACACGGTTTGCTGAGGGTATTCGTTGTCGATGTCAGCAGGTCGGTTGCTGGCATGACGGCTGCTGTGTCGATCTGACTGGCCGACTGAATCGGTACTGTCGCCAGGCCAATCATTGCCCATGAGGAACTCGCCAGCAGGAATGGGCAGCCAATCAAAATCCAGAACACCGGACAGACGGCTCTGGGCATCCTTCACCACGCGGAAGCCGATGTAAATGTCGCGTGCGGCCGCGTGGACCGCAT
>RFWA01000377.1 GCA_009922295.1 Betaproteobacteria bacterium | reverse complement strand
GCGCGACTGGTTGGCCGTGCAATTGGCG
Source organism: Betaproteobacteria bacterium (assembly GCA_009922295.1). Lineage (GTDB taxonomy): Bacteria > Pseudomonadota > Gammaproteobacteria > Burkholderiales > Burkholderiaceae_C > Rhodoferax. The sequence goes on along the minus strand of RFWA01000377.1, from coordinate 2,882 downwards.
TCGCTTGGCGTGCAGACTCAGTTCTTGGTGGCTTACCAGCGCCGTGCACCCCACTGGGAGCGAGCCCAGATCGACCTGGCGCTTAAGGCGGCCGGAGATGGTTCTGTCTGGCTCTTTAGCAGTTCACAAGCCATCGCAAATTTGGTGCAGTTGTTGCCAGGACAAAGCTGGCAGCAAGCCCGTGCTGTGGCGACCCATCCGCGCATTGCGTTGGCGGCCCGGGTGGCTGGATTTGGCCAAGTGCACGAATCACGGCCCACCCTGCCAGACATCGTGGCCTCGATAGAATCGGCGGCATGACTGATACAGATGCGCCAACGCCGCAAGGGGAGGGCGTTCATGTCGTGGCCGCCGCCGCCGAGACCGCCGCTCGCCCATCCGTGACGCGTCGCGCCGGGGGCTGGCTGGCGGCATGCGGTGCTTTGGCCCTGCTGGCGCTTCTGGCCAACCTGTTGCTTTGGCAAAAGCTCGATAACATTCAGCAGCAATTGGCGCGCCAAAGCGCCCAGACCGGCGAGCAAGCGCAAGATGCCCGTGCCAGTGCCCGCCAAGCTCAGGAGCTGTCGCGCGAGACGGCCGCCCGTGTCGCGGTATTTGAGGCTCGGCTGAGTGAGATTGCGCTGCAACGCACCCAGTTGCAGGAGCTGATGCAAAGCCTGTCGCGCTCCCGTGACGAAAACCTGGTGGTTGACATTGAATCAGCGATCCGGCTGGCCCAACAGCAGGCGCAACTGACGGGCAGCGTTGAACCTTTGTTGGCCGCGCTCCGATCGGCGGACCAACGGGTGCTGCGCGCTGCCCAGCCCAGGCTCACCGCTCTACAGCGAGCCATCGTGCGCGACATCGAGCGCATTAAATCGGCCAACGTGAGCGACACCCCGAGTTTGCTGGTCAAGCTCGACGAGCTGGTGCGTCTGGCCGACGAACTGGTGCTGGCCAACGCCATGGCGCCAGTGGCGGCCATGGCGGCGCCAAAGCGCGCGCTGCCCGAAGCTCGGCCCAGTTGGTGGCAGCAGGCCCTGCAACTGGTCTGGGATGAGGCCCGGGCCTTGGTTCGGCTAAGCCGAATCGAGGAGCCCGAGGCGGCCCTGCTGTCGCCCGAACAATCTTTTTTCTTGCGAGAAAACTTCAAGCTCAGGCTGCTCAATGCCCGCTTGGGGCTACTGGCGCGGCAGATGGAGTCGGCGCGCGCCGACCTGGTCGCTGCCCGTTACGCCCTGGATAAATACTTTGACCCGGGTTCGCGAAAGACCCAATCCACGGCTGCCCTGCTGTTGCAGGTGCAACAGCAACTGCAGCTGTTGCAGTTGCCGCGCGTGGACGACACCTTGGCCGCGCTGGCCACGGCGGCGGCGGGTCGCTGACCATGCGCGTCGCCCTGTGGCTGTTGTCGCTGTTTGCCGTTGCCGTGGCTGTGGCTTCGTTTGCCGGCGACAACCAGGGCACGATCACGCTTTTTTGGCCGCCCTATCGCCTGGACTTGTCACTGAACCTGGTGCTGCTCTTGCTGGCCGTGCTGTTTGTTACTGTTCATTTGGCCCTGCGCTCCTTGGCCGCTCTGTTTGCCATGCCGGGGCAAGCAAGACGCTGGCGGATTCAGCACCAAGAGCGCTCGTTGTACGCCGCGCTTCTCGATGCCTTGTCGCATTTGGTGGCTGGGCGCTTCATCCGGGCGCGCAAGGCTGCTGAAACGGTGCTGGCCCGGGAAGATGCGATGACACGCTTGGGAGAGAGCCTGAGCTATTCCGGTCGGCTGCGGGCCCTGGCGCATTTGCTGGCTGCCGAGAGTTCGCAAGCGCTGCAGGATCGGGGCGCCCGGACCCAGCATTTGCGGCTGGCGTTAGAGCAGTCCACAAGGCGGGACGCCCAAGAAATGCGGGAGGGCGTGCAATTTCGCGCGGCCCGCTGGGCGTTGGAGGACCGCGACGCAGACGCTGCACTGCAGAGCCTTGATGAATTGCCGCATGGTGCGGCCCGGCGCACGATTGCGCTGCGCTTGCGTCTGAAAGCCGCCCGTATGGCGCGGCAGACTCGATTGGCGCTGGATACAGCCCGCCTGCTGATCAAACACCGCGCATTCTCCGACTTGGCGGCGCAGGGCATTCTGCGGAGTCTCGCACTGGAACTGCTTCAGAACGCGCATGACCCGGAGCAACTGCAGGGCGCCTGGCTGCAGCTCGACCTCGCAGAGCGCAATTTGCCCGACGTGGCGACTGAGGCAGCGCGCCGGCTACTGCAACTCGATGGTGACGTTGAGCTGGCACGAAGCTGGCTGCTGCCGGTATGGGACGCTCTGATCGCCCAGCCATCCTCCCTGGCGCCAGGGCAGCGTTTGAAGTTGGTTGATGCCTTGGAGCGCAGCTTTATGCTTGCCGCAGCTGCGCCAGAACCCGCTTGGCTGACGCGCATTGAACAGGCCCAAATGCGTAATCCGGGCGATGCGCTTCTGCAGTACTTGGCGGGCGTGACCTGCATGCGCTTGCAGCTATGGGGCAAGGCCCAGCAACTGATCAAGCAGTCGCTGCCCCGCCTTCAGGACGTGAGCTTGCAGCGCAACGCCTGGCGTGCCCTGGCCGAGCTGGCCGAGCAGCGTGGCGATGCTGCCGCGGCCGCACAGGCTTGGCGGGAGGCCGCCAAACGCTGAGGCCCGCTCCCCTGCCTGATCAAGTCCCCGAGCTATTGGTCTCGAACGGTAGGGTCACCTTACGCAGGTCGCGCTGCGTCTCCACCAGCACCAGCGGGCCTTCGTCCAGCACCGGGGCAGCTGGCCGCTGACGCGGCACATGAACCGGTTTTGGCTCTGCCGCTATCGCAGCTTGTACTGCGGCAATTTTTGCAGCATCCGAGTTGACCCAGTTCAGGCCTGAGCTTTGCGCCACGGA
>RFWA01000376.1 GCA_009922295.1 Betaproteobacteria bacterium | reverse complement strand
TGCTGCTGCTTGATGAGCCCAGCTTGGGCTTGGCGCCGGTGATCGTCACCCAGGTTTTTGAAGCGCTGCGCGCCCTCAATGCTGAAGGATTGACGATTTTGCTGGTTGAGCAAAACGCGCGCCAAGCCTTACTCGCGACTGATCGCGCCTATGTCATCGAGCGGGGTTGTGTCGTGCACGAAGGCCGCAGCGCAGAGCTCGCCGCAGACCCAGCCATCGTGTCTCATTACCTCGGGTAAGGTCCGCCCTGCCCCCATGCATCTCTGCTGGGCCCTACCTTTTCACGGCCTTGTGCATGGCACCTGACTATAAAAACGACACTTTGATCACCACCCTACCGCACATATTTGGTCGTGAAACCTTGGCCGGGGATGATGAAGGCAGCACCCTTCGCGCCTCCTACTTGCCGACCGCGCACCTAAACACATCAACAACCACTAAGAGGTAATTTCAATGGACTACGTCTACCCCGCCTATCAATCGCTCAAGCTCGACCGGCCCGCCGATCAAGTCCTGCGGATCACCATGTCGCGCGGCAAAATCAACGCGATGGATTTTGAGTTCCACCATTCGATGACCACGATCTGGCAGCACATCGAGGACGACCCTTCGGTCGGCGCCGTGATCCTGACCGGTGAGGGGCGCGCTTTTTCTGCAGGCGGCGACTTTGAGCTAGAGCAAAAGCTGGTCACTGATTTCGAGTGGCGAGCGCGCATGTGGAAGGATGGGCGCAACCTGGTCAAGAACATGATTCATTTTTCAAAGCCCTTGGTATCAGCCATCAATGGCGCAGCTGCCGGCGGCGGGCTGGCGGCTGCCATGTTGTCGGACATCAGCATTGGCGGCCGATCAGCCAAGATTGTGGACGGTCATGTGCGACTGGGCGTGGCCGCTGGCGACCATGCCGCCATCATCTGGCCCCTGCTGTGCGGCATGGCCAAGGCCAAGTATTACCTGATGACCGGCGAACCCCTGTACGCCGAAGAAGCCGAACGCATCGGCCTAATTTCCATGTGCGTCGACGATGACAAGTTGCAGGAAACGGCACTGAAGGTGGCCGTCAATTTGACCAAGGCGGCGCCGTCGGCCATACGCTGGACCAAATTGGCGATGAACAATTGGCTGCAAATGGCATGGCCAATTTTTGAGAACTCTCTGGCCCTTGAGATCCTCGGCTTTTCCGGCCCCGAAGTCGTCGAAGGACTGAAGGCCTACGAAGAAAAGAGGGCGCCCCAGTTCAACCCCGTATCGCCCGTCTGACATGGACCAGGTCATGATTCCCAACCCGCTGGACTTTACCGGCAAGACAGTGCTGGTGGTGGGTGGCTCCAGCGGCATCGGCAACGGTATTGCCCAGGCATTCCGCAGACACGGTGCACAGGTGCAGGTATGGGGTACCCGCGCCACCGCCGCTGACTACCAGAGCCAGGACGGCTCCGATCTGCGTGGCCTGACGTACGCCCAAGTTGATGTCAGTGACTTTGCGGCGGTTCGGGATGCCGCTCAGCCAGAAGCACTTGACGTGCTAGTACTTTGCCAAGGTACGGTCGCCTATGGGCGAGAAGAGTTCCGGATCGACACCTTCCGTCGGATCATCGACGTCAACCTCAACAGCTTGATGGCCTGTGCCGAGAAGTTTCGGGACGCTTTGGCCTCACGACGAGGCTCGCTCATCACGATATCGTCGGTGGGTGGTTTTCGGGCAACCCGCGGCAACCCAGCCTATGCCGCCTCGAAGGCCGGGGCCATCCATTTGACCCACACCCTGGCCCAGGCCTGGGCGCACAAAGGCATCCGAGTCAACGGCGTGGCACCAGGCTTGGTGGACACCAAATTGACCAAGGTCACCATTGACGATACGGCCCGCTTGCGCGAACGTCTGGAGGGGATTCCGGCTGGGCGGCTGGGTACACCAGAAGACATGGCCGGTGCCTGCCTCTACCTGGCGTCCGACCTCGCGTCTTATGTCATGGGTCAAACCATCGTGGTTGATGGTGGCCGCATGCTATGACACCGATGGAGGCCGAGAAGGCCGAGCGACAGCAGCGATGGGACGACTGGCTGAACCTGAGCAAGGAGGCGCCGCTCGACGCGCACACGCCAATTTGTGACCCTCACCACCACCTTTGGGACCGTGGAGGTCACACCTATTTGCCAGACCAATTCAATGCCGACGCTAAAGGCCACGCATTACTGGCGACCGTGTATGTAGAGTGCCGCTCTCGCTATTGGACACATGGCCCTGAACATTTGAGGCCCGTCGGCGAGATGCAGTACGTGGCCGAACTGGTGGCTGACAGAACCGGACCGACTCACACAGCCTTGTGTGCCGGCATAGTGGGGTTTGCAGACCTGTGCCTTGGCGATGACGTGGAGGCTGTGCTCCAAGCCCATGAGGAGGCTGGCCAAGGCCGATTCAAGGGCATACGCTACGCCACAGCTTGGGATGCAGATCCGGCGATTCACGCCGCTTACCCCAGCCATGCTGGCATGCTGCGCGAGCCCAAGGTCCAAGCGGGTGCACGACGTCTGGCAGAGCGAGGGTTATCACTCGACACCTGGGTCTACTTCCGTCAACTCGACGATGTGGTGGCGCTGGCCCGGGCCTGTCCCGACCTGGTGATCGTGGTGGATCACTGCGGAGGCCCCTTGGGCATTGGCCCTTACGCCGAGCGGCGGCAAGAGGTCTTTGCAGAATGGCGTAGCGCCATGGAGGCATTCAAACCCCTCAACAATGTGTTCATGAAGTTTGGCGGCCTGGCCATGCCGATTGCAGGTTTTGCCTGGCGCAAGCGACCAGAGCCCCCTACGTCGCAAACGCTGGCCGAGGCCTGGCGACCTTACTTCGAGGTCTGCCTCGATGTGTTTGGCCCAGCGCGCTGCATGTTCGAGAGCAACTTCCCGGTCGACCGAACCGGCTG
>RFWA01000375.1 GCA_009922295.1 Betaproteobacteria bacterium | reverse complement strand
TGGGCTGCTTGCGGTTCATCAGCTGGGCGGCGCCGGCATCAGCCCGGAACTCGCGCTGGCGGGAAAACCAGGCCACCACCATGGCAGCGGCAAAACCGAGCAAGATGTCAAGCACGATGGTCGTCACATAGTAGCCAATGCCAGGGCCACTGCTGCGGTCGTCGCCCTTGCGCAAGAAGCTGTCAACCGCATAACCAATGACCCGGCTAAGGAACACCACAAAGGTGTTCATCACGCCCTGGATCAGGGTCATGGTGATCATGTCGCCGTTGGCAATGTGGGCGATTTCATGGCCGATCACGGCTTCAATCTCGTCACGCGTCATGCCCTGCAACAAGCCGGTACTGACCGCCACCAGGGCCGAGTTTTTGAATGCACCCGTGGCAAACGCGTTGGGGTCGCCCTCAAAGATGCCGACCTCGGGCATGCCGATGCCTGCCTTGTCGGCGAACTTGCGCACAGTTTCCACAATCCAGGCTTCGTCGGCGTTCTGCGGCTGGTTGATAACGCGCACGCCAGAGGTCCATTTGGCCATGGGCTTGCTGATCAGCAGCGAGATGATGGCGCCGCCAAAGCCCATCACCAGGGCAAAGCCCAGCAGCGCACCCAGGTTGAGGCCATTTGAAGTCAGAAAGCGGTTCACGCCCAGCAGGCTGGCCACAACGCCCAGCACTGTCACCACCAGCACATTGGTCAGCACAAACAACAAAATTCTCTTCATGGTCATCCTTCATAAACGGCGGGCAACAGCCTACCGATGCAGAGAATGTTAGGGGCGCCAACGCGAAAATCAAGCGCTGGCCCACTAATCCCACAAAGTATCCGGTTATTGCCGCAGCCGAAAGACCGTAGGGTCTTGGTAAAAACCGGGCGCCTCGTTGGCCGGACACCAGCCCGGCACGCCCAGCACGGGCAAGTTAGCAAAGGGCTTGGCCGCCAGTTGGTCCGGGTTCAAGGCGGCGGCTACCCAGGCGTCCAGATCCACGAGTGCATCGGTCGCCGGGTGTACCAGCAAAACATGGGCGGTGATGGCTTTTCTGGGGAATACCAGTTTTTCCAAGAGGGCGTGGCCAAACAGCACCAGATGTGACTGCGCCCACAGTGGCCGCAGCTCAGTGAATACCAACGACCAGCGTTTGGCCAGCAGCGCTTCCCACAGTGGCCCAGGCGCACGCAAAAAAGCCATGTTCTCGTCGAACAGGGTCAGGGCATCGCGCACCGGGCCGCGAACCTGACCGATGCCGCCAGCCGTGATTTGCGCCGCCTGCAGCTGGTTCAGACGGGCTTTGGTGCGGGGAAAGCTGTGCCACATCAATCCGTTAAAAAAGTCGTGCAAACCCTCGCGGGTAGGGCATTGTTTGCTATTGAAAATATAGCTTTCATAGGCCTCGCCGTCCGGTAGCGCGCCCTGTGGGACAAAGCGCACCGGCGCGGCGCCGGCTGGCGGGGCACAGGCATTGAGCGCCTCGGGCAACAGCAGGCCGGCTTGGCAATGGGCTGCCACCTGTTGGCCTAGCGCGGCCACGGGCGCCAACCAGGGCGCCTGCCAGTCGATCTGCGCTAAACCAGGCGCCACGGCAGGGTTTCGCCGGCGCGCAGGGGCTTGAGTTCAGCCTGGCCAAAGGCAAACGATTCGGGCGGAGTCCAGGCCTGGCGTTGCAGCGTGATGCGACCGGTGTTACGCGGCAGACCGTAAAAATCGGCACCATGAAAGCTGGCGAAGCCTTCAAGCCGATCCAGGGCGCCCACCGCGTCAAAGGCCTCGGCGTACAGCTCCAGCGCGGCGTGTGCGGTGTAACAGCCAGCGCAACCACTGGCATGCTCCTTCAGGTGTGCCGCATGGGGCGCGCTGTCAGTGCCCAGGAAAAACCTTGGGCTGCCACTGGCTACCGCCTGCAGCAACGCCTGGCGGTGCAGCTCACGCTTGAGCACAGGCAGGCAGTAGTAGTGGGGGCGGATGCCGCCGGTGAAGATGGCATTGCGGTTGTACAGCAGGTGGTGGGCCGTGACGGTGGCTGCGGTAAAGCCGTCTGCCTGCGCCACATACTGCGCTGCCTCCCGGGTGGTGATGTGCTCGAGGACGATCTTGAGCTCAGGAAAATCCTGACGCAGGGGGATGAGCTGGGTCTCGATGAACACCGCCTCCCGGTCAAATATGTCAACCGCCGGGTTGGTGACCTCACCGTGCACCAACAGCGGCAGGCCGGCCTTTTGCATCGCCGCCAGCACCGGGTAAACCTTGCGGATGTCGGTCACCCCAGCGTCACTGTGCGTGGTGGCGCCGGCGGGGTAAAGCTTGAGCGCCACGACGCCCGCCTGGGCTGCCAGGGCAATCTCCGACACCGGCAGGTGGTCGGTCAGGTAGAGCGTCATCAGCGGCTCAAACACCTGGCCCGGCAGCAGGGCCGCCTGTATGCGCGCCTTGTAAGCCAAGGCCGCCGCCGCCGTGGTGATGGGGGGCTTCAGGTTGGGCATGATCACGGCGCGGCCAAATTGGGCTGCCGTGTGCGGCACCACCGTGCGCAAGGCGTCGCCATCGCGCACGTGCAGGTGCCAGTCGTCGGGTTGGGTCAGGGTCAGTGTGTCCATGGCGATCATTGTCCCAAATCCGGGTTGGGTAGTGCGCTCGGCCCTGAGGTAGCCGACTTCAGGCAGTCGCCTGGCGCAACAAATACTCCCAGAGAGCCTGGGCATGGCGCTTGGGCCCCGGCCCTGCACCCCGCGCTGACTGCCCAGCGGATTTGACAGCCTCCCTGGCCTGCGGGCGCTCGCGGTAGGCGCGCACCTCCATCGTGATGTGCAGGTCCGTCAGAAACCCAGGCGCGGCGTTAACCAGCTTTCTGGCGGTCAGGTCTCGCTCGACTGCACTGAACGGCAGAAAGGCCACGCCATGCCCCTCCAGCGCCATGGCCTTGAGACCCTCGGCCATATCGGTTTCAT
>RFWA01000374.1 GCA_009922295.1 Betaproteobacteria bacterium | reverse complement strand
AGACTTATGAGAAAGCCGGGCTGTACCTGGGCCCCGATGAGTTGCCCGACCACTTGTGTGTAGTGCTGGAATTTGCCTCGACCCAGCCGCCGAAGGTGGCGCAGGCGTTCCTGGGTGAGATGACGCACATTTTGTCGGCCATTTTCAGCGCCCTGCTGCAGCGCGGCAGCCCCTACGCGGCGGTGGTGGCGGCGGTGCTGGAACTCGCCGGGCAACGGGTCCAGGCGGTCCCGATCCAGGCGGACGAGCCGATGGACGCGCTCTGGGCTGAGCCGCAGGCCTTTGATGGGTGCAGCACCAAGGGCCAAGCCCGTCCTGGCGACCCGCAGCCTATCCATATTGTTCGCCAACAGCCCAAAGCACAGGGAGCCGCCACATGACCTATCTTGACAATGCCCTTTTCGGGTTGTATCCCTACGTCTGCCTGACGATTTTTTTACTCGGCAGTTTGATCCGGTTTGACCGTGATCAATACACCTGGAAGAGTGATTCGTCACAGTTGCTTCGGACAGGGCAGTTGCGCTTGGGCAGCAATTTGTTTCATGTCGGCGTCTTGTTTCTTCTCTTTGGGCACACGGTTGGCATGCTGACACCTCACTTTCTGTATGAGCCGTTCATCAGTGCAGGTGCTAAACAGGGCTTGGCCATGGCCTCGGGTGGCCTGTTTGGCCTGTTCGGTTTTGTGGGCGTGACGATGTTGTTGCACCGCAGGCTGAGTGACGAGCGCATCCGCCTCAACTCCAAAACCAGCGACATCGTGCTGCTGGTGTTGTTGTGGCTACAACTGCTCCTGGGTTTAGCCACCATTCCCTTGTCGGCTCAGCACCTGGACGGCAGCATGATGCTGCGCTTGGCCGAATGGGCGCAACGCATTGTGACTTTCCGCTCTGGCGCCTCGGAGCTGCTGGCTGAGGTCGGTCCCATCTTTAAGTTGCACATGTTCTTAGGCATGTCGATCTTTCTGGTCTTTCCTTTTACCCGCCTGGTGCATGTCTGGAGTGGCTTTGGCGCTGCGGCCTATTTGGTGCGGCCCTATCAGCTGGTGCGAAGTCGCCGCATTGGCCTGACCGAGCGCTGAAGATGCTTGTGCGAACACCTATGGACACCACCACCGCCCCGGTCGCCAGCATCAATGGCATTTTTCTCTGCGCCACTGACGCAGCTGTACCCCTGGTCGAATTGGCTTATGCCGAGCTGTTGCGGCAGCAAGCCGTTCGGGAGGGTTTGCTGCCCGCTCATCCTGGCTTAAACGCACCGGAACTCAGCGACGCGCAGCGCGCTGTGATCGAAACCATGGTCGACCAGGCCGCTTCCAGCCCACAGCCCACGGCAGATGAGTGCCGCCGTTATTTTGAAGCCCATAAGTCGAAGTTTGTCCTTGGGCAGGCGCTGCACGTGCGGCACATTCTGTTCGCCGTCACGCCGGGCGTGAATGTGCAGGCTCTGGCCGTGCACGCCGAAAAAGCCCTGCTCAGCCTGATCGGCAATCAAGTGCCGGAGACGCGCTTTGCCACACTGGCGGCGCAGCTGTCGAACTGCCCCAGCGGCTCCTTGGGGGGCGACCTCGGTTGGCTTGCGCCAGACGATTGCGCGCCAGAACTGGCCCGTGAGCTCTTTCATCAAACGCACAGTGCCCGCAGTCTGGGCGTGCAGACGCGCTTGTTCCAGACCCGTTTTGGATTTCACATCATTGAACTGCTGGCTCGACGCGAAGGCCGGCAGCTCAGTTTTGACGATGCCAGCGCGCGCGTGGCGACTCAGTTGGCGACGCAGTCCCGCGCCAAGGCCTTGCAGCAATACATGCGGCTGCTGGTTGGCCAGGCCAAAGTAGACGGGCTGGCACTTGAGCTGGAGGGCGCCGACTCGCCTTTGCTGCAATGACCAAGCCCATTCACTAAAAAAAGCGTTCATGAAACCCGACACCGATGACCTCTCCCTCACCTTGCCCGGGGTGCAGCCCATCAGCCTGGACGTGCTGACAGAAAAATACCTTAAACCCGGCGAGACCTCGGCCGAGGACGTTTACCGGCGCGTCGCCCGTGCCCTGGCCAGTGTGGAAGCCGTTGCCGAACAAGCCGACTATGAGGCTCTTTTTCTAGCCAATCTGCGCGCTGGCGCCATTGGCGCCGGTCGTATCATGAGCGCGGCCGGTACCTCAATCCAGGCCACCCTGATCAACTGTTTTGTGCAGCCCGTCGGCGATTGCATCCAGGGTGTGGATGACGACGGCTACCCAGGCATCTATGAAGCGCTGCGCGAGGCTGCCGAGACCATGCGCCGTGGCGGTGGCGTGGGCTACGACTTTTCGCGCATTCGGCCCCGTGGCGCAGAAGTGAAAGGCACGGCCTCCATGGCGTCCGGGCCGTGCAGCTACATCAATGTGTTTGACCAATCTTGCGCCACCGTCGAGAGCGCCGGTGCCCGCCGCGGGGCGCAGATGGGCGTGCTGCGGATCGACCATCCGGATGTGCTGGAGTTCATCACCGCCAAACGGATGCCGGGGCGCTGGAACAACTTCAATGTGTCGCTCGGTGTGCCGGACAGTTTTATGCACGCACTGGAACAGAACTTGCCTTGGGAACTGGTCCACCGCGCCAAACCTGGTTCAGCGCTTGAGGCGCGTGGGGCGTGGCATCGGACCGATGGCCTGTGGGTGTACCAGAAGGTGGCCGCGCGAGCGCTGTGGGACACAGTGATGCGTTCGGCCTACGACTTTGCTGAGCCCGGCATGCTGTTTCTGGATCAGATCAACCAAGACAACAACCTGCGTTACTGCGAAGACATTGCGTCGACCAACCCCTGTGGCGAGCAGCCGCTTCCACCCTATGGCTGCTGCGATCTCGGGCCCGTCATTTTGACGCGCTTTGTGCGCCATCCGTTTGATGTGGGTGGCGTGGCAGCCTTTGACTTCGAGGCTTTTTCCGCCGTGGTCATGACCCA
>RFWA01000373.1 GCA_009922295.1 Betaproteobacteria bacterium | reverse complement strand
GAGCGGGTTATTTCACTTAGATTGAGCGCGAGCCGCCTCGATTTTGGCGGTGGTAAGGCGCGGGGCTGCAAAGGCCAGAATTAGGGTTAAGCGACCCTGACTTTTATTGTTTAGTTTTTTTAAAAATATCATTATCTCGCCCGTCCAATGTCGGCCCAGCAAGGCACAACTGGTCCGTTCGTGCACACACATGCTGATCGTTAATTATTAATCACTATTAACTATACTTCATCGAACATGCAGAGTCAGTGGCGCGGCCTGTTGCAGCACTATGCAGAAACGCCACCGAAGGCGTTGTTGAATAAAAAGACCCGCAACCCCGGTCTTTTTCGTTCAACCGCATAGCTCAGTATTCAATTGGCGTAATAGACGTATTCGTCTTCAGGTGCCAGCTTCTGCTTCAGGGACTTGTCGATCGGGATAGCGCCTTCACCCAGTGATGGCCACATCGGCTTACGCTGGACCTTGTCCCATGTTGCCAGCTTGGCCTTCATGGCTGCCAGGCGTTCGGGCTCCTTGGCGGCGAGATTCATTTTTTCGGTGGGGTCGGCGGCCAGGTCAAACAGCCAGTCCTTTTGGGGGCGCTCACTCACCTGCAGCTTCCAGTCGCCATCGCGCACCACACGGTAGGTGTCGGTGCGCCAGAACAGGGTGTCGTGCGGGCGCGCGGCACCGGCCTGGGTGATGAAAGGCACCAAGTTGACGCCGTCGATCGGCCGGTCGGTCGGCACCGGGCGTCCGGCAGCAGCAGCGGCCGTGGCAAAAATATCAAAGTGGCTGACGGGCGCGTTGACGGTGCTGCCTTTGGGGATCACACCCGGCCACCGCATGAAGAAGGGCACATGGATGCCGCCTTCAAAAAAAGTGGCCTTCCAGCCCCGGTAGGGCGAGTTCAGGCCGTCCAGGCCAATGTAGTGCGCACCGCCGTTGTCGCTGGTGAAGATGACCAGGGTGTTGTCGTCCAGCCCCTGGTCTTTGAGCGACTGCAGCACGCGGCCGATGTTGCGGTCCAACGAGCGGATCATGGCGGCATACACCCGCATGGTGTGGTCGGGGATGAAGCTGAGTGCGTCGTAGTCTTCACGCGTGGCCTGCAGCGGGGTGTGCGGCGCGTTATAGGCCAGGTACATGAAAAACGGCCGGTTCTTGTTGGCCGCCACCACCTTAACGGCTTCGTCGGTCAGGTAGTCGGTCATGTACTTGGGCGGCTGGAAGGGCTCCTGGTCCTTGAAGCGCACCACCCAGGGCTCAGCAGCCCAGAGGAATTTGTCGATGGGGTCAAAGTCTTGGATCGAGTTAACGACGTTGGGGTGCTTGGGCGGCAGATACATGGAGGCGGCGTGCAGATGCGACAGCGATTCGTCAAAGCCATGCGAATAGGGTCGGAACTGCGGGTTGTCGCCCAAATGCCATTTGCCCACCTGCACGGTGTGGTAGCCCGCGCCTTGCAGCAATTTGGCGATGGTGATCTCGGTGGTGGGCAGGCCCATGTCTTCATAGGCAATCAGGTCGGCCTCACGCTCGGGGTGGTAGATCAGTGGCCGCAGCTGGTCCGGTCGGGAAGTGCCCGTTACGGCCTTCATGAACTGTTTGGGCGTAGGGGTGAATTCAAAACCAAAGCGGGTGGGGTAGCGCCCCGTCATCATGGCCGCCCGAGACGGTGCACAGGTGGCGTTGCCCGAATAACCGTTACGGAAATTAACGCCATCACTGGCGATGCTGTCGATGTTGGGTGTGGGCACCTTGCCACCGGCAATGCCACCGCCATAGTGGGTGATGTCATTGAAGCCCAGATCGTCGGCCACGATCAGCACCACATTGGGTGGTCGTTTGGCCTGGCCCGCGGCGGCCACAGCCGGGCCTTGCTGCCAGGTCACTTCGCGGCTGGGGGCGTACTCTTGGCGCATCACGTATTTGACATACAGCAGCAGGGCGCCCGTGCGCCCGCCGATGGCGTAAAAGCCGGCGGCTGCCAGCACGGCCAAGGCCACTGCCCCCCAAGCCAATCGTTTGATCATTTGTGCGCTTCTTTCGTTATTTGTAGGTTGGCCAGCCCCGCTGGTGCTCATTGCATCGACGGGCGCAGGGCCATGGCCTCGCGCCAGCGCCGCAGGTTGGCATGCTGCTCACCAGGCCGCACCCGCACCACACGGGCAAAGTCCACCGCCACAACGGCGGTGATGTCGGCGATGCTGAACCCGCTGTCAGCGATGGTGTCGCGCCCGGCCAGGTGGGCATCGAGTTCGTCAAAAAATTGCCGTAGCCGGGCCAGGCCGCGCTCGGCCAGCGCCGGAATCTGGGCATAGGCAACCGGGCCCGGCAGGGCCCGGTTGACCATGGCCGGCGAGCTGTTGCGCAGGGCCTCGGCAATCGCCATCAGACCCTCAAATTCGGCGCGCCAGTGCCAGCTGGCAATCTGTGCCTGGGCCAGTGGTGTCGTACCCAGTAGCGGCGGGTTGGGGAAACGGGCCTCCAGATAGGCGGCTATCCCTGCGTTGTCGGTGAGCAGGGCGCCGTCCTCCAGCCGCAGCGCCGGCACGGTGCATTTGGGGTTGATGGCGCGGTAGGCCTCGCCCATTTGCTCGCCTTTGGCCAGGTCAACCTGCACCGTGGCATGCGGCACGCTTTTTTCGGCGAGCAGAATGCGGGCGCGGCGCGGGTTGGGGGCGGTGGCACAGTCATATAAAGTCATCATGGCAGGTCTCCAAACAGGGCTTCGCAGCCGGTGCCGGCCAGAATGCGGTCCACCGTGGCGCGGGCCGGCGCCGGTAAGGCGGCGTAATCGCGCCGCAACCAGGCCAGGCACTTGGCCTGGTAGGCGAAGGTCTGCTGCACCCAGATTGTGCCCTTGATGTGCGTTTGCAATTCGGTTTGACCAGCCGCCAGGGCGCGGGCATTGGCCAGCAGCAGGGGCACGTACAGCTGGCCCACCTCGGCCAGCAGA
>RFWA01000372.1 GCA_009922295.1 Betaproteobacteria bacterium | reverse complement strand
CTGAGTGCATGCCGGACGCAGTTGCCGGCGTTGGGTGATCGGGTGTTGTGACTGGATCTTGGGCCAGGGTGCTGGGTGCCATGGTGGCGCGCCGGCGCCATCTGTGGAGTGTGCTGCTGGCACTGGTGGTCGCACTGCTGACCCTATTGATCTGGTTGGCTGGGCGCTTTGAGGCCAGCCAGTTCCAGGAGCGCCTTGAACGCGATGTGACCGCCTCGGTCAGTGATTTACGCGCGACCTTTTTGCGGCATGTGCAAAGCGTGCAGGCGTTGCAGGTCAACGATCCCACCCCGAATTCCTGGAGCGTCGAAGCGGCGTTGCTGCTGCGCGAGCAGCGTGAATTTGTTCGTATTGAGTGGCGCACCGTCGACCTGCAGGTGCTGAGCCATGCGGACACGCCGTTTCGAGCGTCCGTGTTCGAGCGCTTAGGCCGCGACGGTGCTGCGTCGGAGGTGGCGCAGGCCTGTGGCAATGCCCGCCGATTGAGCGGGCCGGCGTATGGCACCAGTTATTACCTGCCGTTAAGAGATGGCCTGGGCGTGGATGTGATGGAACTGTGCCTGCCACTGAGTAAAAGTGGCCAGTTGGCGGGTTACCTGGTGGTGACATTCGCCCTGCAGCAGGTGCTGGACAACCTGCTGGAACGTAAGACTTTGACCAATGGGCAGGCGTCCTTCACGGAGGGCGATGGCACCCGTCTGGTGATGCGCGGGCCACCCCGCAGTGGCAGTCGTGTCTTTACCGCACAACAGTTGATTGATCTGCCGGGGGCCAATCTGGTGCTGCGTATGGACCAGTGGCGCGGCGCGCCTGAACTCTTTCCCAACGTGCTGACGGCCCTTGTGACGGGTATGTCCTTTGCGCTGCTCCTCGTGCTGGCCCTGCTGGGTAAGGACACGCGGCGCCGACTCAAAGTAGAGCGCGATCTGGCAGAGGCGCTGGCTTTTCGCAAAGCCATGGAGGATTCCCTGTTGACCGGTCTGAGGGCGCGCGACATGCAGGGCCTGACCACCTATGTCAACCCTGCTTTTTGCCAAATGGTGGGCATTCGCGCGGATCGATTGATCGGCCATAGCCTTCCCGCCCCCTATTGGCCGCCTGAATCCATCGATGAATACCAGCAGCGCCAGGCTATACGGCTGGCCGGCAAACTGCCGCCGCGTGACGGGTTCGAGTCCGTCTTCATGCACCAGGACGGCACACGGTTTCCGGTGCTGATCATCGAAGCCCCGCTGATCGATGCACAGGGCCGGCAGGCAGGCTGGATGAGTGCCGTTCTTGACATCAGCGAGCAGCGGCGTGTCGAAGAGATCTCGCGAACAAGCCAGGAGCGGCTGCAGGCCACGGCGCGACTGGCCACTGTTGGCGAGATGGCCTCGTTGCTCAGCCATGAGCTGAATCAACCGCTCGCGGCCATCTCCGGCTACGCCGCCGGCTCGCTGAACCTGCTGCACGATGCGCCCCAGCATGCCACTCTGCTTGGCGCCGACATAACACTCGCGATGCAGCGTATTGCCGAGCAGGCTGAGCGTGCCGGAAAAGTCATTAAAAGCGTGCATGACTTTGTGCGCCGCCGTGACCCGGAGCACGAGGTGCTGGCGCCGCAAAGCCTGGTCGACGCTATCCTGCCGTTGGTTAATCTGCAGGCGCGCAAGCTGTCGGTGCGGGTGCAGGTCCAGATTCAAGACGGCCTACCGCTAGTGCGTTGCGATAGAACCATGGTGGAGCAAGTTTTGCTCAATCTTGCCCGCAACGCCATGCAAGCGATGGAGCCGCCGCAGATTCTGGATCGGCTGTTGGTGATCCGGGTGCGTCGGGTCCCGGGCGATGAATTGCGCCAGTGGCTGGAGTTCTCCTTGGCTGATGTTGGCGTCGGCATTCTGCCAGCGGTGCAGCAGCAGTTGTTCCAGCCTTTCTTCACCACGCGTGCCGAAGGCATGGGGCTCGGGCTTAGCCTATGCCGAACAGTGGTTGAGCAGTATGGCGGCGCCCTGAGCTTTGCGCCCAACCGGCCAATGGGTACAGTCTTTGCCTTTACCCTGCCGGCTGTTGCGATGGCATAACATTCGGCAATGCAAAGAGAAATAGATGCCCAGGTGTTTGTGGTGGATGACGACGCCGGTGTGCGCGAGGCGCTGGCCTGGCTGCTGCGCTCGCGCCGCTTGCCGAGCGAGGTGTTTGAAAGTGCCGAGGCTTTCCAACGCCGCCTGGCGCAGGGCTTGCCGCAAAACCGGCCTAGTTGTCTGCTGCTTGACGTGCGCATGCCGGGTATGAGCGGACTGGCCTTGTTCGACTGGCTGATCGGGCAAAACCTGCAGCAGGTCATGGCGGTGATCTTTCTCAGTGGCCATGCTGACGTGCCGACCGCCGTGGACGCTGTCAAACGCGGCGCCTTTGACTTTTGTGAAAAGCCATTTTCTGACAATGCGCTGGTTGACCGGGTCGAATTAGGCTTAGCGCAGTCACGCGATTGGCTGTTGGAGCGCCGACAGTCTGCTGCGCTGCAAAAGCGCCAGGCTGAACTGACCGAGCGTGAACGTGCCGTGATGGGCTTGGTGACTGAGGGGCTGCCAAACAAGCTGATCGCAGACCGGCTGGACATCAGCATCCGAACCGTCGAGGTGCACCGGGCCCGGGTGTTTGAGAAAATGGAAGTGAAGTCAGCCGTGGAGCTGGCTAACCTTCTGCATCATGCGCCTTAATCTTGCTTGTCAGTGGGTGGGCTGCTCACTGGGGCGGCGTCCTTGTCGGGCTGCTGCGGCAGCTCGCCACGCTCCCGCCCTGAAAACATGGTCCACCAGACGATCAGCAGCAGCAGCAGCAGGGCGCCCAAGGCTTCAAGCAGCAGCAGCGTCATGAGAAAGCTCGCTTATTTTTTGGCATGGCTGCTGATTGTAGGGACGGTCACTGCCGCGCCGCTGCCCATGGCCGAGCCGCCGGCCGACGACACGGCG
>RFWA01000371.1 GCA_009922295.1 Betaproteobacteria bacterium | reverse complement strand
GACTACACGATCTTCTGGCGGGAGCTTTCCAGCCTGCCCAAGCAGGTGGCGGACTTGCGTCCCAGCTTCTACGCAAGCCGTGGGGCTTATGGCCAAGACCCGGCGGTGATGGAGACCCGCTGGGGCGCGTGGCTGCACAAGTGGCACGCGGCATTAATGCAAGAAGGACGTGATCGCCTAGAGGTGTCGGGGGCCATGAAGCAGGTCAACCCCAAGTACATCCCAAGGGAGTGGATGCTGGTAGAGGCCTACCGCAGCGCCACGGACGCTGGGGACTTCACGCTGGTGCAGCGCCTGCACGCCTTGCTGGCAAACCCCTACGGTGAGCAATCGCCAGAACTCGCCGCGCTGTATTACACCAAGAAGCGGGATGAGTACTTTGACTTAGGCGGTATCTCGCACTGCAGTTGCTCTTCGTAAAACAGAGCTTCTCGGGTCGTATGGGTTGGCCGACTTGAGACGATCAGCCCAAATTTCTCCAGCGTTCGTTGCGGGTCTTCAAACGACAGCGTCACTTTGCCGTCGAAAGCCTGTGACTGATGAAACTCCGCCGAGCTAATGGTGAACTTGGGGAACGCTTTCATGAAGATAGACGCCTGCCTAGCGCGTGGCAGCTGGCTGATCTGACACGCAAGCTTCACCGGGTTTTCATATCTCCGTCACGTAGGGTCTCTAGCATCTCTGCAAACCCACGGAGAGGCTGAGCGTGACCGATGACAACCTGACCAACGACCGATGCCTGCGCACCGTCTGGATCTCTGACATCCACCTCGGTACACCGGGTTGCCAAGCCGAAGCGCTGCTGGCATTTCTGAAAACCACCGACTGTGAAACCCTGTACCTGGTGGGAGACATCATCGACGGCTGGCAGCTGCGGCGCAGTTGGTACTGGCCGCAGGCGCACAACGACGTGGTTCAAAAAATCCTGCGCAAGGCGCGTAAAGGAACACGGGTGGTGTTTGTGCCGGGCAACCACGACGAGTTCGCGCGCAAGTACCTTCAGCACAATTTCGGAGGCGTTGATGTGGTGGAGGACTGCGTCCACACCCTGGCCGACGGTCGCCGCCTATGGGTCACCCATGGTGATCTGTTTGACGGCGTGATCCAGTGCGCCAAGTGGCTGGCCTATGCCGGCGATATGGCCTATGAGTTCATCCTCAAGGTGAATCGACGCTTCAATGTGCTGCGTGCGCACTTGGGGCTGCCTTATTGGAGTCTGTCCAAGTACATCAAGCTCAAGGTCAAGCGGGCGGTCAGTTATGTGAGCGACTTTGAAACCGCCGTGGCGCACGAAGCCCGGCGGCGTGGGCTTGATGGCGTGGTCTGCGGCCACATTCACCATGCCGAGATGCGTCAGATCGAGGGCGTGCTCTATTGCAACGACGGCGACTGGGTGGAGAGCCTGACCGCCCTGGTGGAGCACCATGACGGCCGGCTGGAAATCCTGGACTTTGGGACTCAGGCTGCCCCAGTGCAATTGCCATCGCCGGTGCCGCTACCCGCAATCGCACTGACAAGGCCGGTGACGGGCCTTGGTAGTGCGGCGATGGAGCAAGCCCGGCGTGGCACGCCCAGTGCCTCAAACAGCTAAGGTCTGACTGTGCCCTGAGCTGGTTGTTCAGGCAGCATCCACTGAATATCTTGGACATCGACCCCTCCGAGCCAGGTCCTGACACAGGTTTCTCGATGTCAGGCCTGCAGCGTATCCGCGACGACCTGAATGCCGAAGTAGCGGCAGCAAATTTGCCCGGGGCCGTGGTGATGCTGGTGTGCAATGACAGGCCGGCCTTTGCCTACGCCACGGGCTACCTGGACCCGGTCACACGCACGCCGATGTGTCTTGACGCGCTTTTTCGCATCTATTCGATGACCAAACCATTGACTTCGGTTGCGGCGATGATGCTCGTCGAACAAGGGGTGCTGGCTTTGGGCGATCGCATCGCAGACCATCTACCCGAAATGCGCGGCGCCAGGGGCGAGACCACCGTCTTGAATCTGCTGTTGCACGCCAGTGGTCTGACGTATGGCACTCGCAGCCAAGACGCATCCATCCGTCAAGCCTATGAAGAATTTGGCCTAGTCGTCAATCCGCGTGACTTGGATCCCCAGCGCTTGCTGTATGGGCTGGCACGTGTTCCCTTGCTGCAGATACCGGGTACAAGCTGGGAGTACGGACTGTCGACAGACTTGCTGGGTCTGATGGTTGAATCCGTGACCGGTCAGCGGCTAGGCACATGGCTCCAACAGCATGTATTTGGCCCGCTGGGCATGGTCGACACCGCCTTCCAAGTTATGCCTGCTCAACGCCGTCGTCTCGCGCAGCCCTTTGCCCGCGACCCGGTTGATGGCACGCTCATTGCGGTGCCCGACCAGACTTTCGATGCAGCGTCACTACCGCTGCTGGACAGTGGTGGCGCTGGCGCTATTTCAAGTGCCGGCGACTATTTGCAGTTTGCACTCATGTTGCGCGGCGGCGGCCAGCACGGTGGCGTCAAAGTGCTTAAGGCCGATACGGTTCAATGCATGACCCGCGATCACATCTCCGGTCGGTTGGCTGCACGCATAGCACCAGGAATGGCTGCGATGTTGTCACCAGGCTACGGATTTGGGCTTGGTTTCGGTGTTCGGTTGAATGACGAAGCGGCCGAACTACCCGGCAGTCCAGGGTTCTATTTCTGGTCGGGTACGGGCGGCACCATGTTCTGGGTCGATCCTGTACTGCAGGTGGCCGCCGTCTTCATGACCCAAGCTCCAGGACTCAGCCGCCAATCCTATCGGCGCTGGTTCGTGCGCCGGGTCTACGAGGCTTTAGAGAGCCGATGACGACCGCGCGTCGGCGCAGCGTTCCAGCACAGCCATGAAATGCGCCAGCGGGAGCGTCTGCATCTCTGCCTGTTTGCCCAGGTCGTCCCAACGACGCACTGCCACGGCGTCGTCAGCGTAGTCCTGGGCTTCAAAGGCCTCTATGT
>RFWA01000038.1 GCA_009922295.1 Betaproteobacteria bacterium | reverse complement strand
TGCGCAGCAAAAAAGGTGACCCGCACGCTGTGCCGCTTCAAGATGTCAGCCATCAGCGGGGCGACTGCCATGTGGCCTGTGTCAAGCGTCAGATAAACCGGCTTCTCACAAGAAAAAACGGCCGCAGGCCACATGGATATTGACGCTATAGCTACAAATACTGTAGCAATCCAGGACCGAAAAGGTGGCTTACTGCCGCGGCGCATGGTCCAGCGTCCAGACCCCATGCGGGGACTTGCCGACCTTCACCTGCCGCACCACCGCGCGGGTCTGGGTGTCGATCACTGTCAGTTTGCCAGCCCAGCGTGAGGCCACAAAAATGTAGCGGCCGTCGGCCGACAGCTCCATGCAATCAGGCCCGCTCGGCGCCACATAGTTGTCGGTCACAGCCATGGTCAGAAAATCAATCTTGCTGATGGTGTTGGCGACCCGGTTGCTGACATACACATGGCGCTTGTCGCCGGCAGCGCGAAACGCATGGGCGCCTTGCCCTGTCTTGATCAGCTTGACCAGTTTGGCCTGACCCGCGCTGACGTCGTACACCTCGACCCCATCGCCGCCGGTCAGCCCAATCAGCAAGAATTTGTCGTCCGGCGTGCCAAACACATCGGCTGGCATGGCACCGGTGGGGGCTCGCCACTTGAAGGTCTGACTGGGCAGGTCGATGGCCACCAACTCGTCACTGTCTTGCATCGTGGCATAGACCGTGGTGCTTTTGCTGTCAATCCAGACGTGGCTGGGCGTCTTGCCGGTGGCCAGCCGCTTGGCAAGCGTCAGGTTGCTGCCGTCCCAGCGGTAAATATCGATATGGTTGAGGCGGTTGGCCGCGGTGACGAACCACTTCATGTCCGGGGAAAATCGCAGCTGGTAGGGGTCCGGGATGCCGCGCACGGTGCGCTGCACCTCGGCGGTTTTGGGGTCGACGAAGAGCAGGCTGTCACCCAGGGCATTGGCAATCAGCAAAGATTTTTCATCGGGCGCCAGGTACAGGTGGTGCGGCTCCTTGCCGGTGGGAATACGTTTGATCTCTTTCCAGCTCACGGGATCGATCACGCTGACGCTGGCTGACAGGGAGTTAAGCACAAAAATAGGTGCCGCCAGAGCGGGCAAGATCGGCATGGCCAGGCCAGCCCCCAGCACAACCGTCTGGCACAAGCGGCGACCCAGGCCACGGAACACCAAAAAAACACGCTGGGCACAAGGGGTAAAAATCACAAAAAAAGCCTTATTTAGGGAGGCGTCCAGTGTAGCGGTCATCACCCCTTGATCAGGCTTAAATCAGTCTCGCTAAGCCAGCGCCACTGGCCCGGCGCAAGATCTTCTGGCAGACGCAAGCTGCCAATTTGCGAACGGTGCAGTGTCTCGACCCGGTTGCCCACGGCCGCCAACATCCGTTTGACCTGGTGGTACTTGCCCTCAGTCAAGGTCAGCCGCAGGTGGTGCTCGGCCACGGCCTCGCAAGCGGCGGCGCGCACGGGCGCCGGGTCGTCATCGAGCACCACGCCGGCCAGCAGCCGGCTGACCTGGCCGGCGTCCAGCGGGTGCTTGACGCCGACCTCATAGACCTTGGGCACGTGGTGGCGCGGCGAGCTCATGCGGTGGATGAACTTGCCGTCATCGGTCAGCAGCAGCATGCCCGTGGTGTCCTGGTCCAGCCGGCCGACCGCCTGCACCCCCTGAACCGCACCTTTTTGTGGCCGCAGGCGCAAGGGCGATGGCAGCAGGGAGTAAATGCTGGGGTAAGTCGAGGGCTTTTGGGAACACTCGGTGCCTGCGGGCTTGTGCAGCACCAGGTAAGCCGGCTGCTGGTAGGGCCAGTCGACGCCCTGGACCCGGAAGCGCAGGCCAGTCGCTTCTAAATTTGTAGCAGAGTCTTGAATAAGGACGGGGGCTAGAGCCTGATTTGACTCATAAACCTGCACATGACCCTGCTGGATCAAGCCAGCACAGACGCGGCGTGTGCCAAAGCCCTGGGAGTAAAGAATGTCCTGGAGTTGCATGGGCTGAGTATCGCCCTGAGTAAAGCCCTGAGTGTTGCTATGAGCACCGCCATCCTTGCGGCGCCCTGATGCACCAGGGCGTGACCTGCCGGGGGCAGATCACGCTTGAGTCAGACAAAGCTGACCGGGATCAGGCCTTCTTGGCGTAGGCGCTGCACCAGCCCTTGCCCGCCACCTGCTTGCCAGCAAACAGGGGGCAGCCACCAGCGGCGTCAGCCGCTTTACCCTGGTAGAGCGCACAGCTGCTGCAGGCTTGGCCAGTGGCGAATTTGGGGAACTTGGCTTTGTCAACCTTGCTGGCATCGGCCTTGTAGCCCAGGGCTGCGGCTTGCGCATCAGATTCCGCCACCATGGCGCCTTGTGCCATGGCATTCCCTGCCAACACAACACCACTACCCAGGCTAACTTGCAACATAAATTCACGACGGTTTGACATGGTTCACTCCAAAGTTGTCAGACATTGACGCGCTGGTCCGAATGGACCAGCTAGACCGGCAAGTACAGCATCGTACCCGATGCGTCTGCCTGTCCCCAGCGCATTCACAATAGCTGATCAAAGCACTGGGGGGGGTGCCATCTGCAGTGGCCAGGTCAGGGCACTTCTTGCCCGCAAGCCAGGGTCCACAACTCAAACCAGGTTTCACGGTCGATCGTGACCTTGAAGGCGTCGGCAAGGCGTGCCAGCCTTTCGGGCTGGTTGCTGCCCACAATGGGCATGATGTTGGCCGGGTGAGCCAACAGCCAGGCAATGGCCACGGCGTCGGGTTCGACGCCATGGTCTGCCGCAATGCGGGCCAAGGCCGGGCGCAGCCGCAGCGCCGGCGCACTGTCGCCAAACAACGCGCCGCCAGCCAATGGCGACCAGGCCATGGGCGTGATCTTGAGCTGTTGGCATTGGGCCAGGGTGCCATCCAGAAAGCTGTCGCGCGCCAGCAGGCTGATCTCAACCTGGTTGGTCACCAAAGTTGTTTGCATGGCTGACTGCAGCAACGCCAGGTCCCAGGGATTGAAGTTGGACACACCGGCGCCGCCGATCTTGCCCTCTTGCACCAAGGCGTCCAGGCAGGCGCCGGTCTGCGCCGCGTCCATGAAGGGGTCGGGCCGGTGCAATAGCAACGCATCCAGCCGCTCCACGCCAAGGCGGCTGAGCGACTGCTCGACCGAGGCCCGAATATGGCCGGCGCTGGTGTCATAGTGCTTGACCCGCCGCGCCGGGAACTGGGCGTTCATCAGCATGATGTCGCACTTGCTGACCAGTTGGAGCTGCCTTTTTAGAGCGGGTTTCAATTTGAGCGCATCGCCAAACAGCGCCTCGCAGCGGTAGCCACCATAAATATCAGCATGGTCAAAGGTCGTGATGCCCTGATCCAGGCAGATCTCAATGTTGCGCAAGGCCGTCTGGGGGGTGGCGTCGGCGGCGTCAGCCAGGCGCCAGGCGCCGTAAACCAAGCGGCTAAAGGCCGGCAATGCCGGGTGCATGTGGCAGGTGGGGATCAACGTCGAACTCCTTGGCCGAGCGGCGTGGCCGGCGTGTGTGTGGGTACCCGGCCGTAGACTTGCGGCAGGGAACAGGTGTTGAGGTGTGGCAGCACCTTGTTGCCAAACATCTCGCACTCGTCCAGGTGAGGGTAACCCGAAAAAATGAAGGCCCGAATGCCCATGGCCATGTAGCTTTCAATCTTGCTCAGCACCTGGTCCACGCTGCCGACCAGCGCGGCGCCGCAACCAGATCGGGCACGGCCCACGCCGGTCCACAGGTGAGGCTCAATAAAGCCCTCGGCATCAGACCGTTCTCGGTTTTGGGCCTGAATAGCGACGCCAAAGTTCTTGGCGTCCTGCGCCCGCTCACGAATCTTGCGGCCTTCTTCGTCGTCAAGCTGAGACACCAGCTCTTGCGCGTACTCGCGGGCCTCAGCCTCGGTGTCACGCACGATCATGTGCACACGCAAGCCGTAGTCCAGTACCCGGCCGTAGTGCTGGGCCCGGGCATGGACCGTTCGCATGCGCTCGGCCAGCTGGTCTTGGGCCTCGGGCCACATCAGGTACACGTCGCAGTGGGCGGCGCACAGGTCAACCGCCTGCGGCGAGTAGCCACCAAAATACAGCAAGGGCCCCCCGGTCTGGTAAGGGCGCACCGGGTCGGTCGTCAGGCCCTTGAACTGGTAAATCTGGCCTTGGTAATTGATCTCGTCCTGCGTCCAGGCCTGCTTGAGAATTTCAACCACCTCGAGCGAGCGGCGGTAGCGGTACTCGTTGCTGGCGGTCTCGCCGGGGAAATCAGACGAAATCACGTTCAAAATCAGCCGCCCCTGCAGCATGTGGTCCAGCGTGGCCACCGTGCGCGCCAGCATGATGGGTTGCGTCTCGCCACAGCGGATCGCCGCCAAAAAATTCATGCGGGTGGTGAGCGGCGCCATGGCGGCCACAAAGCTCAGGGTGTCTTGCCCGACCTGGAAAGACGATGGGCAGAGGATGTTGCGGTAACCCAGCTGGTCTGCCCGCGTGGCAATGGCGCGGGTATGCTCCCAGCTGCTACGCAGGTCGCCCTCGGGCACGCCCAGGTGGCGGTAATCATCGGAGCACAGCGGCGCAAACCAGGCCACCTCTGCGGCGGCATGGTCAGCGCTTTTGACCGGAACAACGTGGGTGGCCTGCATGCGATGGGGCTTTCTGTCGATTGTTGCTATAGTGGCACGCAAGTGTATGAATGGTAAATGAATATGTCAACCTCACCGCCTCAGCGCACCAATAGCCCCCCCCTCAACAAGCAACGCTACGGCATGGTCGGCTGCGGCATGATGGGCCAAGAACACCTGCGCAACATGGCGCTACTGCCAGGCATTGAAGTGGCCGCCATCTTTGAGCCCGATGCCGGCATGCGGGTCCGCAGCGAAGCTCTGGCACCGGCGGCGGCGCAGCTCTATTCATTGGAAGCCCTACTGGCTTGGCCCGAGCTGGACGCCCTGGTGATCACCAGCCCCAACCACTGCCACGCCGAGCAACTGCAGCAGATTGCGCAAACGCGCCCCCTGCCGGTGCTGATGGAAAAGCCGGCCTGCACCAACCTGGCCGCCGTGCAAACGCTGCGGCAATTGGTAGCCAGCTACCCGGCGCCGGTATGGACCGCCATGGAATACCGCTACATGCCCCCCATTGCCCGCTTGCTGGACGAGGTGCGCAGCCAAGCGGCCTGCGGCAGCGCGGTGATGCTGTCGATCCGCGAGCACCGATACCCTTTTCTGACCAAGGTGGGCGACTGGAACCGCTTTGCCCGCAACACCGGCGGCACGCTGGTCGAGAAATGCTGCCATTTCTTTGACCTGATGCGCCTGGTGATGCAGGCCGACCCGATCCGGCTCTACGCCTCGGGCGGGCAAAACCACAACCATCTGGAAGAGCGCTACGCCGACGGGCAACCCGACATCCTGGACAACGCCTTTGTGGTGCTGGACTTCCCGGGCGGCCGGCGGGCCTTGCTGGAGCTGTGCATGTTTGCCGAAGGCTCGCGTTACCAAGAAGAAATCAGCGTGGTCGGGCCGCTTGGCAAGCTCGAATGCAAGGTGCCCGGCCCGGGCCGCTTCTGGCCGGGCGAGCTGCTGGGCGCAGCCCCGGTGGCGCAGCTGATCGTCAGCCCGCGCCAACCGGCCGGGCCACGTTTGCTGGAGATCCCGGTGGACCCGCTGCTGCTGGACGCTGGCGACCACAATGGCTCCACCTTCTACCAGCACCAAAAATTTCTGGCCGTTTTGCAAGGCCAGCAGGCCGTGGAAGTGAGCCTGACCGATGGCCTGAAGGCGGTGGTGATTGGCCTGGCCGCCGAGCATTCAGCACAGACCGGTGAGCGCATTGACCTGACGCGGGGCGACTGGGCACTCAACTGGTGAGCGCCAGGCCTAGAACAAGCCTGAAATCTTCCCGTCGTCGTCGATGTCGATGCGCATCGAGGCAGGTTCCTTAGGCAGTCCGGGCATGGTCATGATGTCGCCGCAGATCATCACCACAAACTCGGCGCCGGCTGCCAGTCGGACCTCGCGCACATTAACTGTGTGGCCCGAGGGTGCCGCGCGCAGTTTGGGGTCGGTAGAGAACGAGTATTGGGTCTTGGCCACACAGACCGGGTAATGGCCGTAACCGTCTTGCTGGAGTTTCTCGATTTTGGCGCGCACGGCAGAGTCGGCCGAGATGCCGGCAGCACCGTAGACCTGGGTGGCGATGGCTTTCATCTTGTCCCACAGGGTGTCGGCGTCTTCATAGACATAGCGCATGTTGGCGGTGCCGGACTCAGCCAGTTTGACCACGATGCGTGCCAGGTCTTCGGCGCCTGCCGAGCCCTGCGACCAGTGCCGCGCCACCACCACCGGCACACCCAGTTGGTCCATTTTCTGGCGCAGCAGGTCGAGCTCGGGCTCGGTGTCTGAGGTGAAATGGTTGATCGACACCACACATGGCAGGCCGTAGCGGTTGCGGATGTTGTCCACATGCCGCTCCAGGTTGGCCATGCCTTTTTCCAGCGCAGCCAGGTTGGGCGTGTTCAGGTCTTTGGCGTCCACGCCGCCGTGATGCTTGAGGGCGCGCAAGGTGGCCACCACCACCGCCACGTCAGGCCGCAGGCCGGACTTTCGGCACTTGATGTCAATGAACTTTTCGGCGCCCAGGTCGGCACCAAAACCAGCCTCGGTCACCACGTACTCGCCCAGCTTGAGCGCGGCCTGGGTGGCGGTCACCGTGTTGCAGCCGTGGGCAATGTTGGCAAACGGGCCACCATGGATGATGGCCGGGTTGTTCTCCAAGGTTTGCACCAGGTTGGGTTTGATGGCGTCTTTGAGCAAAGCCGCCATGGCGCCCTGGGCTTTCAGGTCACTGGCGCGGATGGGTGTTTGCTCGCGGGTGTAGCCAACAATGATGTTGCCCAGGCGTTGTTTCAGGTCACGACGGGAGGTGGCCAGACAGAAGATGGCCATGACCTCAGAGGCCACCACAATGTCAAAACCGTCCTCGCGCGGGAAGCCGTTGCCGGGCCCGCCCAAAGAGACCACCGTGGCGCGCAGGGCTCGGTCGTTCATGTCCATCACCCGGCGCCAGACGATGCGCCGCGCGTCAAACCCGAGCGTGTTGCCGTGGTGGATGTGGTTGTCCATCAGCGCGGCCAGCAGGTTGTGGGCCAGCGCAATAGCGTTGAAGTCGCCGGTGAAGTGCAGGTTGATGTCCTCCATAGGCACCACCTGGGCATAACCGCCGCCGGCCGCGCCGCCTTTCATGCCGAACACCGGGCCGAGCGAGGGCTCGCGCAAAGCGATCACAGTGCGCTTGCCAATGCGGTTGAGCGCGTCGCCCAGCCCCACCGTGGTGGTGGTCTTGCCCTCACCCGCCGGCGTGGGGCTGATGGCGGTCACCAGCACCAGCTTGCCGTTAGGCGTCTGGTTGTTGTTGAGCCATTGCAGGTCGATCTTGGCCTTGTAGTGGCCGTAGGGCTCCAGCGCTTCAGGCGGGATGCCGAGCCGGTCCTGCGCCATTTGGATGATGGGTTTCAGTGTGGCGGCTTGGGCGATTTCAATGTCTGAACCAATCACGGTGTCTCCTTGTATTTTTTTGCCTCGACCCTGCTGGTCCAAACTTGCAATTCTGGTCAGCGAAGGCACAGACCACAATCGCCAAAGCGTCATTGACTATCCCGACCGCGCCACATCACCCGGTGTGGCACTGTGTTTATCACCGCCAAACTGCTTGCATTTGCCACTCAACCGCTGGCCTGACTCGCCCGGCCCTTTCTGCAGCAGGCGCCGGGGCTGCACGAGCTGGTGGGCCAGCTTTCGTACCGGGTAGCTGGAAGAGCCTAGGCGCTCCCAATTGGCGGTCGCAAGGGCGTAGCCAGCACCTTGTCAATGCGCTTGCCATCCAGGTCAACCACCTCGAAACACCAACCGACGCAGTCGATGCGCTCAGCCACCGCCGGCAAGTGGCCGGACACCGACATCAGCAGGCCTGCCACCGTGTTGTAACGGCCACGGTCTTCCTGGGGCAGTTCGTCCAGCTCAAGGCGAACCTTGAGTTCGCCCACGGGCATCAAACCGTCCAGCAACCAGCTGCCGTCGTCACGCTGGGTGGCCCATGCATCAATCTGGGCGCCCGGCTGCAACTCACCGGTGATGGCTTCGAGCAGGTCGCGCGGTGTGAGCAGGCCTTGCACCACGCCGTATTCGTCGACAACGAAGACAAAGCGTCCAGCGCGGGCGCGAAACTGCTCCAGCAGTTCCATACCGCTCAAGGTTTCAGGGACAAAAGAGGCTGGCGTTGCGTATGGCTCGATGCTCCCAGGCGTATCAACGCCAAGCTCCAGCAGTCTTGCCACGCTGATCACCCCCAACACATCGTCCAGGGAGCCCCGACAGACCGGGTACCAGGAATGAGCGCCCTTGCTGCCGCCGGCACTGGCATGTTGCAAGCCCTGCGCCACCGTCATTGAGGCGTCCAGCCACTCCACGTCGGTGCGCGGCACCATCAGCGACGTCAGCGGCCTCTCATCGAGCTGGAAGACGTTTTGCACCATCTGGTGTTCATGCTGTTCAATCACGCCCGCATCCACGCCCTCCTCCAGGCTGGCGGTAATTTCTTCCTCAGTCACGGCGCGCGCAGCGTTGGTGTCGATGCGAAGCAACTTGAGCACACCGGCGGTAGTGCCAGACAGCAACCTCACGAAGGGCTTGGCGGCCGTCAGGGTCAGAAAGACAATCAGCAAGACGTCCATGGATCAGGCGCGAGAATGAACACCATGGCAATGTACTTGATCGGTGATATTCAGGGCTGTGACGAGCCCTTGCAGCGCTTGCTGGCGGAGCTGGCGTTCTCGCCCAGTCGCGACACCTTGTTTCTGCTGGGGGACCTGGTGAACCGCGGACCAGCGTCGGCCAGCGTGCTGCGACGACTGATGCGCTACGGCGCTGCCGCTCAATGCGTGCTGGGCAACCACGATCTTCACCTGTTGGCGCTGGCGCAGGGTGCACGCCTGCCGCACCGCAGCGACACGGTGAACGATATTCTGCAGGCGCCCGACCGCGGCGCCATGCTGGACTGGTTGCGCTGGCAGCGCCTGGCCATCCTGGAGCACATTGACGCCCACCCGGTGCTGATGGTGCACGCCGGCGTGCTGCCCGACTGGACTGTGGGGCAAACCATGGCCAGGGCGGCCGAGGTGGAGCAGGTGCTGCGCAGCGATGCGGCGGGTGATTTCTTGCAACAGCTGTATGGCGACGAGCCTGATTGCTGGCATGAGACGCTTCAGGGCGTGCCGCGCTGGCGCATGATCGTGAATGCCCTGACCCGCCTGCGGTTTTGCGACGCCCAGGGCCGCATGGAATTTGCCACCAAAGAGGGTGCAGGCGCATCGCCCACCGGTTACCAACCCTGGTTTGACGTGCCTGGCCGGCAAACAGCCGGCGTGACGGTAGCCTTTGGTCACTGGTCTACCCTGGGTGCGCTGAGGCGCCCAGACGTGCTGTCGCTTGACACCGGTTGCGTGTGGGGGGGCTGCCTGAGCGCGATGCGCCTGGGTAGCGGCGCGCCCGGGGTGCCGGGCCAAGCACTCTCTCAAATGCTGTTTCAGGTCAAATGCCCTGAGGGGCAGAAGCCCGGCTGACCGGGCCAGCGCCGCGCTTACTCGGCCTTGAAAAGCGCCGCTACACGGCGCTTGGGCTTGATGTTGGCGGAGACCGAGCGGGCGCCTGGACGTGCCGGGCTGGCCTCCCAGGCCGGCGCAGTCTCGCTGGCAGTGGCTGCCGGCTCGTAGGGCTTGTCAAAAAACGGATCCCGCGAGGGTGAGGAGCGCGGCGCGCGCTCTTGCCGCGGGTATTGGGCGGCCTGTGGTGTCTCCCGCGTGCCAGCTTCCCGGTGGCCACCGCGGCGGGGCTCCTCGTGGGCACCCTCGGCGTACATGCGGCGTCCGTCGTTGATGCGACCCTGCTTGCGGATATCAGGTTGGTCCTCTTCAAACTCAATCGCTTCGAGCTCAATTTTGACCTTGATCAGCTTCTCGATGTCGGCCACCAGCCGGGCGTCGCTCTTGGAGACAAAGCTCACAGCAAGGCCCGACGCGCCGGCGCGTCCCGTGCGACCGATGCGGTGCACATAGTCTTCGGCATTGAAGGGAATGTCAAAGTTGAACACCGCGGGCACGTCTTTGATGTCCAAGCCGCGTGCTGCCACGTCGGTACACACCAGTAAGTCGACTTCGCCCTTTTTGAAGGAATCGAGCGCCTTGAGCCGTTCGTCCTGGCTTTTGTCGCCATGCAGGGCGGTGGTGTTGAGGCCTTCACGCTCCAGGGAGCGCGCCAAGCGCGCGCAGCCGAGCTTGCTGTTCACGAACACAAAAGCCTGTTTGAGGTCTCGCGCCTTAAGGATCTGATGCAGCGCGTGTCGCTTGTCATCATCGCCCACGCTGTAGAAATGCTGCTCCACGGTGGAGGCTGTGGCGTTGGAGCGGGCCACCTCAATCGTGACCGGGCTTTGCAGGTAACTGTTGGCCAGGCGCTTGATCTCGGGCGAAAAGGTCGCCGAAAACAAGAGTGTGGTGCGCTGCTTGGGCAGGTAGCTCAGGATGCGCTGCAGATCGGGCAGAAAACCGATGTCGAGCATGCGGTCGGCCTCGTCGAGCACCACGTACTCCACCTGGCCCAGCACGGCGTTCTTGGCCTCAATGTGGTCCAGCAGCCGCCCGGGGGTCGCCACCAACACCTCAACGCCTTTTTTGAGCTCCAGGGTCTGCGGCTTCATGTCGATACCGCCAAACACCACTGTGCTGCGCAGCTGGGTATGTTGGGCGTAGGACTTGATGGCCTGCGCCACTTGGTCGGCCAGTTCGCGTGTGGGCAAGAGCACCAGGGCACGCACCGGATGGCGGGCAGGCGAGGTGGAGCCGTTTTCATGCTTGAGCAGGCGCTGCAGCAGCGGCAGGGCAAAAGCCGCTGTTTTACCGGTCCCGGTTTGTGCAGCACCCATCACGTCGCGCCCCTGCAGCACCACAGGAATGGCTTGCGCCTGGATCGGGGTCATGGAGGTGTAGCCCATCTCGGCCACGGCGCGGGCCAGTGGAGCAGCCAGTTGCAATTGGGCAAAGGCCATGATGGGGGTTTCGGCGGCCAGTTCAGGTGCCGTAGCGGGGACCCCGTCAAGGGTTACATCAGAAGTCAGATCGGTCATTCACAGCCAAGGTCAGGTGCTATCGAACCGATAGCTGATCGTGCCCGGGGAATCGGGGCAAACCCTGATTATCCCCCATTGGGCTGTTTGGGCTCCTGAGCGCTGATTTATGCTTTTGGTAAGGTCACGCCGCGCTGACCCTGGTACTTGCCGCCGCGGTCTTTGTAGCTGGTCTCGCAGACCTCGTCGCTCTCAAAAAACAGCACCTGTGCGCAGCCCTCTCCGGCATAAATTTTGGCGGGTAGCGGCGTGGTGTTGGAGAATTCCAGGGTCACAAAACCTTCCCACTCAGGCTCGAATGGCGTCACGTTGACGATGATGCCGCAACGGGCATAGGTGCTTTTGCCCAGGCAGATGGTCAGCACATTGCGCGGAATACGAAAGTACTCCATGGTACGGGCCAGGGCAAAACTGTTGGGCGGGATGATGCAGACATCGTCATGGAAATCGACAAAGCTTTTCTCATCAAAATTCTTGGGGTCGACCACGGTGCTGTGGATGTTGGTGAACACCTTGAACTCGGGCGCACAGCGGATGTCGTAGCCGTAGCTGCTGGTTCCGTAAGAAATGATCTTTTGGCCGTCACGCTCCCGGATCTGGCGTGGCTCGAAGGGCTCGATCATGCCGGTGGTCTCGGCCATGCGGCGTATCCAATTGTCGCTCTTGATCGTCAGGTCTGATTGTAATCTTCAGACAACTAGCGCTACAACTTCAATAGCTACTAACTCAACAGCGACAGGGGCTGGCGGCCTAAATCGCTTGTGAAATCACAGTGCGCTCGACGACACGGTCGTCGCCCAGCACGATCATGGCAAACAACAACTCGTCGAGCGTACTCGCCCGGGCTGTGCGCCGCGCCAGCAAGGGCGTGGCCTGCGGGTTGAGCACCACAAAATCAGCCTCACAGCCCGGCTGCAGGTTACCGACGGCCGGCCCACCGCCACGGCCACCGCCACCGCCTCGGCCGTCCAGCCCCAGGGCCTGGGCTGCACCGGCGGTGTGCTGCCACCACAGTTGCTGTGGCATCAGCGAAACACCTGCCTTGGCCTGCCCTTCGCGCCCGACGTAATAGGCCGCGAGCATGGTGTGGAACGGGCTGAACGAGGTGCCGCCGCCCACATCACTGGCCAAGCCGTAACGGAAACCGGCCCGGTCAGCCGCGACATAGTCAAAAAAGCCGCTGCCCAAAAATAGGTTGCTGGTGGGGCAAACGGCGGCGGCGGCGCCGGTCTCGCGCATCAGGGCCCTGTCGGCATCGTCAAAATGGATGCAATGGGCGTAAACCGAACGCTCACGCATGAGGCCGAAATCGGCATAGGTGGCCAAATAGCTGCGCGACTGCGGAAACAAGGCCCGAGCCCAGGCGATCTCCTCGTGGTTTTCGGCCACATGCGACTGGACCCAGGCCTGCGGGTAGCGCGCCGCCAGTTCCCCGGCGCCGCGCAGTTGGGCATCGCTGGAGGTCGGCGCAAAGCGCGGCGTGATGGCATAACCGAGCCGGCCGACGCCCTGCCACTGCTGCAGCAGGTGTTCGGAATCAATCAGGCTTTGCTCGGTAGCGTCGGTACCACCAGGGCCGGCGCGGTTGAGCAGAGCCGCCGGCGCGTGCCGGTCCATCAGGCACAGGCCG
>RFWA01000370.1 GCA_009922295.1 Betaproteobacteria bacterium | reverse complement strand
CTTTGCCAGCTTTGCCCGCCTGAACGGCCGGGTGCCGGTGCTGGCCATCGTGGCCGGGCGCTGCTTTGCCGGCAATGCCGCCCTGGCCGGCTGCGCCGACGTGATCATTGCCACCCGGGGCAGCAACCTTGGCATGGGCGGCCCGGCCATGGTCGATGGTGGCGGCCTGGGCGTGTTCCGCCCGGAGCAAATTGGCCCCAGCCCGGTGCAGCACGCCAATGGCGTGATCGATATCTTGGTGGACGATGAGGCCGCCGCTGTGGCGGCTGCCCGGCATTACCTGTCGTTCTTCCAGGGCCGCTTGACCACAGACGCCGAGAAGGCGCCAGACCCGCTGGCGCTGCGTGCCCTGGTGCCCGAGAACCGGCTGCGCGTGTATGACTCCCTGGCCGCCATTCACGGCATCGCCGATACCGGCAGCGTGCTGCTGCTGCGCGAGGGTTTTGGTGCCGGCATCCACACCGCGCTGGCGCGCATCGGTGGGCGGCCGCTGGGCATTCTGGCCAACAACCCGCTGCACCTGGGCGGCGCGATTGACGCCGCTGCCGCCGACAAGGCGGCGCGCTTCATGCAACTGTGCAATGCGCACGGCCTGCCCTTGCTGAGCCTAGTGGACACGCCAGGTTTCATGGTCGGGCCCGAGGCCGAGGCGCAGGCGCAGGTGCGCCATGTCAGCCGTTTATTTATTGCCGCCGCCCATCTGCGCGTGCCGTTTTTCAGTGTGGTGCTGCGAAAGGGCTACGGCCTGGGCGCCATGGCCATGTGCGCTGGCGGCTTCCATGCACCCCATTTCACCGTGGCCTGGCCCACCGGCGAGTTTGGCGCCATGGGGCTGGAGGGCGCGGTGCGCCTGGGCTACCGCAAAGAGCTCGAAGCCCAGCCGGAAGGTGCCGCACGCGAGGCCCTGTTTGAGCATTTGCTGGCGCAGGAATATGCCAAAGGCAGCGCCCTGAACATGGCCGCCACCCTGGAGATTGACGCGGTGATTGACCCGGCCGCCACGCGGGACTGGGTGCAGAAGGGCTTACAGGGGCAGCCTGCACTCACATCTGCCAGCCATCTGGCGATTGACAGCTGGTAGGCTGGCGGCAGACTTGGGCCAAGGCCACTGCACCGGATGGACATCAAATTCCTGCCCGACTTGGTTGATGGTCTTGCCACTGCGCAATGCCTCAAGCGAAAAACCGCAGTCTGGCGGTTGACCAAAAAAATAGCAATTTTGACCGCGATGCTTAAAAGGTAAGCATATTTTGAGTATTTGGGCGCAGTTGCTTTGGGTGATGGAGAGTGTAAAATTTGGTTATGCCGATGCAACTAACTTACTGGCGCAACCACTTTGCGTGTAATTCTTGATACTTCGGTGCTGGTAGCCGCAGCTCGCTCCCGCGATGGCGCGAGCTTTCACTTGCTGTCCATGCTACCCAGCAGCAAGTTTGAGATTGCGCTGACGGTTGCCCTGTACACAGAGTGGCAATCGGTGTTGACTAGACCGGAGCACTTGCCACTTGGAGCCAATGCCGAAGCGGCAATTGGTTTCTTGCGCTACTTGGCTTCGATTGCGCATCTTCAAGACGTGCACTTCCTATGGCGTCCGTTTTTGCGTGATCCTGACGACGACATGGTTTTGGAGGGTGCTGTGGCATCCAGTAGCCAGTACATCGTCACACACAATGTGAAAGACTTTAAGCGCGCCCCGGAACTGAAGGTGAATGCCATCACACCGGCAGAATTTTTGACTTTGCTGAGGTAAATCATGACCGCATTGACCGTAAGACTGCCCAATTCCGTGCACCAAAAAGTTCGGGAATTAGCCCTGCGTGACGAGATTTCTGTGAATCAGTTCATTGCCGCAGCCGTGTCAGAAAAAATGGCTTCGGTCATGACGTTGGACTATCTCAAGCTGGAAGCAGCGAAGGGCAAGCGCGGCGACTTTGACTACTTCTTGGGATTGGTTCCGAGTGCGCCGGTCATGACTGGTGATGAAATATGAGCAATAGGCAGCTGTCCGAGCGAGACATCTGCACCAAGTTCATCACTCCTGCTTTCCCGCAGCGCGCCTGGAGCGCTGTTTTTTCGCCCGCACCAGTTGACAAGCTGGCCGACCTCAAAGTCGGGTGTCGCTTGCGCCGCCAGATCTCAGTCCGGCTGTAGCGCAGCACCCTCGCTCACCTGCGCGTCACGGCCTTCCCACAAGGGCGGCCCGCGTGCCGATGCTATGTGTGGAAGCTCAGAATCTGCCCCGACCTGTTCTGGTAGCGCGAACACCTCGTAGATGTGGGCGATCAGCCCCAGTGGGCTTAGGGTAAGTTCATCGGCTTTTGCTGGCGATTGACAGCTGGTAGGCTGGCGGCAGACCTAGGTCAGACCAATGCCTACGGCGCATCGAGGTCCAGCAATGTCATCCCCGCCCAACGCACCGCGCCTTTGTCAAAGCTCACCGTGTGGCTGCAGCCCAGGGCCTGGCCGATGTGGGTGATCAGCACGTCGGCAATGCCAGCGCTGGCCTTGGGGCTTTGGCGCAAGGCGTGGACCGCCGCTTGCACCGCTGGGCGGTGTTCCAGCTGCAAATGGCGGCTGCGCAGCAGGTCGTCGATCAAGTCCAGCAGCTCTGACGTAGTCACTCGGTACAGGCTTTGCAATACCCAGCACAACTCCACCAACACCACCACGCTGATAGAGCCCTGTTGCGCCGGGCCCAGCTCGGCTTCCATGAAGCGCGTCGCGCGCGCGGCTTGGGCTGCGTCGTCTTGCGTGAGATATCGCACCAAGACGTTGGTATCGATGCCGATCATGTTTTCGTGTGGTTCAGGCGCGCTGCCGCCTGTTGTGCAATGGCTTGATCCATGGCGGCCAGGCTCACGGGCTTGCGCACCCGGCCTGCGAACCGGCCCTTAAGCGCTTCGCTGCTGTCTTGCAGTGCGGTGACCCGCATGCCCGCGCCGTCTTGCACAAAATCCAGGCGGCTGCCCG
>RFWA01000369.1 GCA_009922295.1 Betaproteobacteria bacterium | reverse complement strand
TGACAGGCTTAGTCCGATAGCTATTCTTTCAGTAGCAAAGACGCCAAGGCCTTGTCCCGGATCGCCGACAAGGTACCGCGTGTACTGATGACCTCGGGGTCTAGCATCACCTCGATCAGGCTGCCCTGCGGCCGCGCCAGCGCCGCCAGTAGCGCCGGCTCAAATTCCGCAGTGCGGGTGATGCGTTGTGCGGCATAGCCATAGGCCTGGGCCAGCGCCACAAAATCAGGGTTTTTAAGACCGGTGCCGGCCACATGGGCGGGGTACTCACGCTCCTGGTGCATGCGGATGGTGCCGAACATGCTGTTGTTGAGCAGCACGATGATGGTTTTGGCGCCGTATTGCACGGCGGTGGCCAGCTCCTGGCCATTCATCAGAAAATCACCGTCGCCTGCCATGGTGAAGGCCAAGCGGCCAGTGGTGATGGCTGCCGCAATACCGGCCGGCACACCATAGCCCATGGCGCCGTTGGTCGGCGCCAGCTGCGTCTTGAAGCCCTTGGCCAGACCATGGTGCCGGTAAAAGCGGTGCACCCAGCTCGCAAAGTTGCCCGCGCCATTGGTCAGTACTGCGTCTGCTGGCAAATGCGTTTGCAGGCAGGCCACGATGGCCGGCATGTCGATCTCGCCCGGCAACGGTTGAGGCTCCAGGTTGGACAGGTAGTCGGCGTGGCAGGCCTCGGTCCAGGCCGCCCAGGGCAGGGTCACGGGCGCAGTCAGCACCTCAAGTGAACGCGCGGCGGCATTCATGGTGGCATTGATGGCCAGGTCAGCGTGGTACACCCGGTGCAGTTCCTCGGCACTGGCGTGGATGTGCACCAGGGTCTGACGCGGGCGCGGCACCTCGAACAGGGTGTAGCCGCCGCTGGTCATCTCGCCCAAGCGTGGTCCGATCGCCAGAATCAGGTCGCTGGCGCGGACGCGCTCGGCCAGTTTGGGGTTGATGCCGATGCCCACATCACCGGCGTACAGCGGATGGTGGTTGTCAAAGGTATCCTGGAAACGAAAGGCGTTGCCCACCGGCAGGCACCAGTTCTCGGCAAAGCGTTGCAGCGCCTGCGCAGACTGCACCGTCCAGCCGCCGCCGCCCGCAATCACCATGGGGCGCTCTGATTTCAATAGCAGCTCACGCAGCGTGCGCAAGGCTCCCGGGTCGCTCCAGGCCTCAACCGGAGCCAAACGGGGTAGCGCTTGAGGCGTCAAGCCGGTGACCGGGTGAACCAGCACGGCCTGGGTCAGCATGTCTTCGGGCAGCACCACCACCACCGGGCCGGGGCGGCCGTTCATGGCGGTGGCAAAGGCACGGGCCACGTATTCCGGGATCCGGCGCACATCGTCAATGCGTTCGACCCGCTTGGCGAAGCCCTTGGTGCTAGGGCCGAAAAAACTCAAGTAATCCACCTCCTGAAAGGCTTCGCGGTCCCGTGTGTCGCTGGCCACATCCCCCACAAACAGAACCATCGGGGTCGAGTCCTGGAACGCGGTGTGCACCCCGATCGAGGCGTTGGTGGCGCCCGGGCCGCGGGTGACAAAACACACGCCGGGCCGGCCCGTCAATTTGCCATGGGCCTCCGCCATGAAGGCGGCACCGCCCTCCTGCCGGTTGATGATGAAGCGAATCTGGTCTGCATGGCGGTGAAAGCCGTCCAGCACGGCCAGGTAGCTTTCGCCCGGTACACCAAACGCGTGCGTGACGCCCTGTGCCACCAGGCACTCGACCAACAAGTGGCCGCCGATTGTTTGACTGTTCATGAGCGGATTATGGCCAGCTTCAGCCGTGCATTCCGACCCACGTCAAGCACGGCTGGCAGCCGTCACCGGGGGACTGGCGCGCACGGTCTGCCGGCCCACCGCCAGCGCTGCCGCCACACTCAGCAGCAAGGTGCCCGCAGCACCCAGCAGGGTTGCAGCGTACCAACCCCGGTCCATGAACAGGCCAAAAACCATAGGCGACAGCGCAAAGCCGACGTCCAGCCCCGAGTACACCATGCCGTACACCCGACCGGTGGCCTCGCGCGGCGTGGCCCGCTTGATCATCATGTCGCGCGACGGTCCGCCGATACCAACCGCCAGACCGGTGGCCGCGAGCACCACCATGGTGCCGGTGCCGCCCAGCAGGCCGGTGCTGCAGAGAGCCAGGCATAGGGCTGCTACCGTCATGGCCCCTGCCACCACCCGGTCGCTGTTGGCCGCCCGGCTGGCGACGAAGCCGCCGACCAGCATGCCGGCAGCGCCACACAGCATGTAGGCCGTAAGCGTGAGCGTGGCCGCCTCGATGCTGACGCCGTGCACGGCTTTGAGGATAGATGCAGAAAAGCTCTGCACCACCGCCAGCGTCATGGTCGACAGCAAAAAGAACCCAAAGCACCACCAAACCACCGGCAGCTTCATGAAAGCCAATTTGTTTTCCTGGGCCATGCCAGCCGAGCGAACCACCACCCGCGTGCTCAGCTTGTCCCGGTGCAGCCACAGCAGGCCCAAAATGGCCAGGTACATCAGGGCAGCCGCCAGGTAGGCGGTGCGCCAGTCAGACAACCGGGTCAGGCCAACCAGGAACACGGGCGCTGCCGCCCAGCCCAGGTTGCCGGTGAGGCCATGGGCGCTGAAAGCATGGCCTAGCCGCGGCGCCGACACCCGCTGGTTCATGATGGTGAAGTCGACTGGGTGAAAGGTGGCATTGCCAAGGCCGGCCAGCGCCGCCACCATCAGCAGCGCCAGGTAACCATTGGCCAGCGAGGCTGCCGCGCAGGCCAGCGCCAGGATGGCCTGGGCCGCGAACAACAGGGGCCGCGCGCCGAGCCGGTCTACCGCAAAGCCAGCGGCGGCCTGACCGATGCCGGAGACGACAAAAAACACCGTCATCAGCAGCCCCACTTGCGAGTAGCTCAACGAGAACTCCGCCATGAAAACAGGGAACATCAGCGGCAGCAACAGGTGCGAAAAGTGCGAACTCGCATGGGCGAGACCCACC
>RFWA01000368.1 GCA_009922295.1 Betaproteobacteria bacterium | reverse complement strand
GTTTGCGGCCGGTCCCCAGCACATTCATGCCGTCATGGTGCACGGCGAAACCATTTTCGAGCAAGGGCGTTTCACGCGGATCGACGAAAAACAGATTCGCGAACAAATTCAACGCCACGGCCAAGCCCTTTCCAAAAACTCTCCCTAAGAAAGCAAGGTCTCCATGAATGCCAAGACCCAGAACGCAAAGCCAGCACCCGTCGGACTGATTTCAAGCGCGGCCTCCCAGCGCCTGCTGGAGGACCGACGTGAGCAGCAGGTGGCCACCCCCTGGGGCAAGGCCTCTGTCTTGACGGGCCGCATTGGCGGGCGCGAGGCCGCTGTCGTGCTGCGCTACGGCCCCAAGCTCACCATCCCGAGTCACAAGATCAACTACCGCGCCAACATCTGGGCACTGCGAGAGTTAGGTGTCCAGCGAATCATTTCGCAAAATGCCATTGGCTCTGTCAACCCCGCGGTAAGACCGGGCGACATCATCATCTCTCATGATTTTCTGGACCGGACCAAGGGTCGCCCGCTTTCACTGTTTGACGATACCGAGTGCTGGGTCCGCGTAGACATGACAGGGCCCTTCTGCCCAGAGGTACGACTGTCGCTGCTCAAAGCCACCTCTGGCATGCCCGACCGGGTTCTGGACCGAGGCGTGTTCGCCTGTGTCGAAGGGCCGCGATTTGAAACACCGGCCGAAATCCGCGCCTTGCAACGCGAGGGCGCCGACATCGTCGGCACACCCATGGTGCCAGAGGTGACAATGGCGCGCGAAGCCGAGATGTGCTTTGCGTCGATCGCGCCGGTGATCAACTATGGTGCGGGCATGGCGCCGGCGGTGATCCACGTCGGCCCAGGCAGCATGAACGACGAGTACTACGCCGGCGGCTTGCACGACCGCATTGAGAAGGCTTTGATCGAGGCAGTGGCCCATTTGCCCGAGCACCGCGGCTGCAAATGCGGTCAGGCTCTGCGCGGGGGCTTCCATGGCCAGCGCCCCGGCTGGCTTAAAAATTGCAGTATCGATGACCAACAAGGGTCCACCTTACCCGTCGCCCTTGAAGACGACTAGCATTCGGTGTGATTCAGTTGACCGGTTTTTCCATCCTTTAAGGACCTTTTATCATGCAC
Organism: Betaproteobacteria bacterium; assembly: GCA_009922295.1. Classification (GTDB taxonomy): domain Bacteria; phylum Pseudomonadota; class Gammaproteobacteria; order Burkholderiales; family Burkholderiaceae_C; genus Rhodoferax. Next base: position 1,851 of record RFWA01000368.1, on the reverse strand, counting down.
AAGCTACTTCTCAATCTGTGCGTCGTCTTGACCTGCAGCACGCTGTCTACCCTGGCCCAGGCCCAGACCCCAGCGGCCTGGCCAGCGGCAAAGCCTATGTCAGTGGTGGTTCCATTTGCGGCCGGAGGGGCGGTGGACTATGCCGCACGAATGGTGGTCAATAAACTGGGCGAGCGACTGGGCCAGTCGATGGTCATTGATAACGTCGCCGGCGCGGGCGGCGTCGTGGGTACCGCCAAGGTGGCGCGCGCTGCGCCCGATGGCTACACACTGCTGGTGGCACCCGACAGCACCATCGTCATCGCGCCCTTGGTCACGCCGGATGCCGTCAAGTACGACCCGCTCAAGGACCTGGTGCCTGTCGGCCTGATCAACATCACGCCCTTGATTCTTGTGGCCAGCCCAGGGCTCCCGGTCAACAATTTCGCTGAACTGTTGCGCTACGCACGCGCCAACCCTGGCAAGCTCAACTATGCCAGCCCCGGTGTAGGCAACCTGCTGCACGTCGCCATGGAGGCATTGCTTCAACAGGCTGGCATCAACATTGTTCACGTTCCCTACAAGTCGACGCCGCAAATCGTCAGTGACCTCATCGGGAACCAGATTGAACTGGCCCTCCTGGTGCCTTCCACGGGACTGCCCCACATCAAGGGAGGCAAGATCAAGGCCTTGGGCCTCACGGTAAACGAACGCCTCACAGCCAGCCCCGAGATCCCTCCGCTTTCGGATTCGCCAGAACTCAAGGGCTACTACGTCACCACGTCGATCGGGCTGTTCGTGCCCGGCAAAACTTCTCCGGCCATCGTCGAGAGGCTGAACAGGGAGCTCAATGCCGTGTTGTCTTCGCCAGAAGTGCGCAAGCCCTTTGAAGAACAGGCCGCCACGATTGGCAAGGGCTCAGGGGCGGACTATGCCGAGTTCCTGCGCAAGGAGTTGGTGCGAAACGCGGTGGTGATCAAGGCGGCAAATATCAAGGGAGAATGAACATGCCCAAGTCGCGCGAACAGTTGCGCTTCGTGGGACACACCGGCGCCCGGATTGCCTGGCAGGAGGATGGGGATGCCAGTCTGCCCGTCTTGGTCATGGGCAATTCGCTGGGGTCCGACATTGGGTCCTGGGACCCGGTCGCGACCGCTCTGAGCGAGCGTTTTAGGGTGATTCGCTTTGACGCCCGTGGTCATGGTGCATCTGCGCTTGAAGCGTCTGCCCGCGGTGTGGATTACTCGATAGAGCTTCTGGCGCGTGATGCGCTGGCAGTCGCCGATGCTGCCGGTGCGGCGCGCTTCCACTTTGTGGGGGTATCGATTGGCGGCATGATCGGTATGTGGCTTGCACAGCACGCTGGCCACCGCCTGAATCGCTTGGTGCTGTCCAATACGGCAGCCAAGCTGCCTGCGCAGGTCTGGGCCGACCGTGTAGACGCGGTACGAGCATCAGGCTTGTCGACGCAGGTGGACACCACGATGCAACGTTGGTTCACACCGGCCTTTCAGACCCATGGTGGCGCGACCATCGCCCGCGCCCGCAGCACCTTTCTTCAAGTTGACCCCGACGGCTACCTGGGGTGTGCAGCGGCGCTTCGTGACATGGACCTGCGCGAAGCACTGAGCAGTATCGACGTGCCTACGTTGGTCATCACCGGGCGTTTCGATCCGTCGACGCCACCCGAGTTGGGCAGAGAGATCGCGGCAAAAATCCCAGGGGCCCATTGCATAGAACTGCCGCTGGCGCACATGCCACAACTGGAGCAGCCGGGCACTTTCGTCGAGCTCGCGCAAGATTTTCTTGAGGGCTAACTGACCCGCTTAAGGTTTTTTTGGGTCGTCAGCGTGGTGATGGGCAACGGCGCGG
>RFWA01000367.1 GCA_009922295.1 Betaproteobacteria bacterium | reverse complement strand
GCAACAGGACTTTGACTACCCTTCAGACCAGATGCTGGTGTCCACCACAGACACCAAGGGCAACATTGCGCACTGCAATCACGCATTCGTGGCCGTCAGCGGTTTCACTTACGACGAGTTGTTCGGGCAGAGCCATAACCGGGTGCGCCACCCTGACATGCCGCCCGAGGCATACAAGGACATGTGGCAGACCATAGGCCGAGGCCGGCCCTGGACGGGCATGATCAAAAACCGGCGTAAAAATGGTGAGCACTACTGGGTTCAGGCCAATGTCACCCCGATTTTGGATAACGGCAAACCCAAAGGCTATATGTCCGTACGCATCAAGCCGAACCGCGAGCAGGTCCAGGGGGCCGAGACTTTGTATGCGCAGATGCGCGCCGCCCGGGAATCGGGGCAAAAACGCCCCGCTTTTGTGCTTCGCTCCGGCGAAGTACGCTACACCGGCTTGCGCGGTCTAGTGGCGACCGGCTTTGCGCCAGATGGACTCCCTGACACGGGCACTGGCCCAGCGCAGCGGTGTGGCTGCCAAGGAGATCCGGGACTTGATCGCCCAATCGGCCGAGCAAATCACTGAGGGAACACAGCAGATGAAACACGCGGGTGAGACCATCGACGAAGTGGTGCGCTCAGTGCGGGATGTCGGCACCCTGATCCGGCAGATCACCAACGCCACGCACGCCGCCGGCAACTCGCCAGAAGCGCCTGAATTACTGCCGCGCGGTGCGAACGTTGGGCGGCAGCGCCCGCGCGTAACTGGTGCGAAACGGGTTGATGTCCAGACCACCGCGGCGGGTGTAGCGGGCATAGACCGCCAGCTTATGCGGTTGGCAGCGCTGCCAGATGTCCATGAAAATGCGTTCCACGCACTGTTCGTGAAACTCATGGTGGTTGCGAAAACTCACCAGGTACTGAAGCAAGCCTTCCTGATCGATGGGAGCGCCGCTGTAGCTGATCTGCACGCTACCCCAGTCGGGCTGCCCGGTCACCAGGCAATTGCTTTTGAGCAGGCGGCTGGTCAGCACTTCGGTTACCGGCGGCTCGTCGGCTGCTGCGCGCAGCAGCTCCGGCGCCGGCGTGTACTGGCGGCATTCCACGTCCAGCCGGTCAAGGCTCAGGCCATCGAGCTCCTGCACCGGCTCGCGGTCAAACAGCTCTGGAGCGAGCAGCCGCACCCCCACGGACGACTGCACCACAGCGCCGCGCCAGGCGGCCTCTGTCAGGTCGGCACGCAGGCGCGCCAGCACAGCAGCGGCATCGGCAAATACCGTGTTGTTGTAGCTGTTGAGGTAGAGCTTGAGCGACTTGCTCTCGATGATGTGGCTGGACTCACACGGCACGGTGATGTGAGCCAGCGCCAGCTGCGGCTTGCCGCGCGGCCCCAACCAGCTCAGCTCGAAGGCGGTCCATATATCGGCACCAAGAAAAGGCAGGCTGTTGGTCAGGCCCAGCTCAAGACGCTTGGCGGCACGCGGGATCGGGTAGAGCAGTTCTGGGGCGTACTGATCGGCATAGGCTGAGGCCTTGCCTAATTGGGATTCGTGGGCGGTGTTCATGTGGCCTTGAAGTGGGGCAAAAGCGCAAGCAGCAAGCGGTCTACGACCGGCCTGGGCAAGTCGTGGCCCATGCCGGCCACGCCGATCAGGCGGGCGCCGGGAATACGCCGCGCCGTGTCTTCGCCGCAGGCGTAAGGCAGCAACGGGTCATCGTGACCGTGAAACACCAGGGTCGGCGCGCTGATCTGCCCCAACTGGGCTGCACGCGAGCTGTCGGCCATCACGGCCAGCATCTGGCGCAGGGTGCCGACCGGGTAGAAGCCTCGGTCGGCGGATTGCGCGATACGCTGGCGCAGTTCGGCCTCAGGCGTCTCAAAACCCGGGCTGCCAATGACCCGGAACAGCCGCACATAGTGGTCCACCACGGCCTGCCGGTCAAGCCCTGAGGGGCGACGCATCAAAGCCGCTATCACCTCAGGGCGGGCCTGAGGCAAGCCGGGCGCGCCGCTGCTGCTCATGACGCTGGTCAGGCTCAGCACCCGGTTAGGTGCCGCCAACGCCAGCCGTTGCGCAATCATGCCCCCCATGCTCATGCCGACCACATGCGCTTGATTAACGCCCAGCGCGTCGAGCACGCCCAGGGCGTCGGCGGCCATGTCGGTCAGGCTATAGGGCGGGCGCGGCGAAAAACCCAGCTTGTGTTGCAGGCCGGCCCAGATCAGGTTGGGCTTGCCCAGGCTCTCCATGCGCTGGCTTAAGCCCACGTCGCGGTTGTCATGCCGGATCACTCGGTAGCCGGCCTCGACCAGGGACTGCACCAGCTGGGGCGGCCAGGCCACCAGCTGCATGCCAAGACCCATGATCAGCAGCACCGCCGGGCGTCGTTCACCGGCGGCACCGGGGCCACTGTCCTCGACCTCGATCTGCAAACCGTTCGCTACTATTTTCATAGCTATAACCTTATACAGGACGGGGGCTAGAGGTCAATTTGATCCTTAAGCTGACAAGCCGTCCCGGCCACGCCGAAACACCAACCGCTGAGGCTCTGAAGCACCCGCGTCAAAGGCATAGCCCTCTGCAGCAAAACCCTGCAAGCCCACCGGTGTCATCAGCCGCTGGCTGACGGCATAGCGCACCATCAGGCCACGGGCCCGCTTGGCCATGAAGCTGATGATCTTGTAGCGGCCATCACGGTACTCCTCAAACACACACTCCACCACCGGGGCCTTGAGCGCTTTCAGGTCCACTGCCTTGAAATACTCTTGTGAAGCCAGGTTCACCACCACCGGCGCCGCGTCAGCCTTGAGGCGACGGTTCAGATAAGCCGCCACCTCGGCCTGCCAAAACTGGTACAGGTCTTTGCCCCGGGCATTGGCCAGCCGGGTGCCCATCTCCAGCCGGTAGGGCTGCATCAGGTCCAGCGGGCGCAGCACCCCGTAGAGGCCGCTCAGGATGCACAGGTGGTCTTGCAGCCAGGC
>RFWA01000366.1 GCA_009922295.1 Betaproteobacteria bacterium | reverse complement strand
GGAAAGCGCTGTCTGCTGTTTCCGGGCTGCAGGGCAGGGCAGTCACGCCGTGGCCCAGGGCCTTCACGCGCGTCTTGAATTCCCGCATCAGTCGGGTTTTACCGATACCGGCCTCACCCGCGATCAGCATCGAGGTGAACTTGCCTTGCGATGCCTGCGCCCAGGCGGCCTCCAGCAGCGCGAGTTCGCGCTGGCGGCCTACCCATGGGGTATCGACTGCCTTACCGCTCAATTGCCCATCGCGGCGCGCCTCACCCAGCAGTCTGAACGTCACTTTTGGTTGGGCAAACCCCTTGGGTACGTGGGGTGAATCAATCGGGGCGAATTCAAAGCGGTCCTGCACGATCGCCCATGTCGAGTCGCTGACCATGGCCGTGCCTGGAACGGTCATGGCTTGCAGTCGAGCGGCCAGGTGGATGGGTTCGCCCATGGGCACACCGGCCTTTACGACCACCGGGCCGGTCACCACGCCGATGCGCAGCTCAAGCTCCAGCAAGGCCACCGCATCGACCATGGCCAGAGCCGCCCGGAGCGCCAGAGCAGGGGCGTCTTCGTGGGCCAGTGGCAGCCCAAAAAAGCACATCACGCCGTCATTGCCTTGCGGCGCATTCGGCTGGCCGCTCCAGCGGCGCACTACGCGGGTCAGCACCCATCGCCCGCAGCAGGCTGGTGGACTCGACCAGGTCATAGCACAGCACGGTGACCTGGCGCAAGTGGTCGTCTGGGTGCGGGCCTGCTTCATCGGGCGTCAGCAGGGCCGCCGCGTCGCCGTAGCAGACCAGATCCGGGCCTAGACTTGCTTCACTGGCGAGCGAGGCGTCCTCGGCCGGGGCGCGCAGCGCCACCAGCGCCTCGCCCAGCCGTTGGCCGGAGGCCAGCGCGGCATAAAAATCAGCCATCGGCCCCAGCGATTCTGGCGCTGATTGGGGTGCCAACCTGAACAGGGTGTCGACGCCGGCGGCGCTCGCAACCTGCACCAGCGCGGGTTGCCAGGCCAAGGCGTCGGCGCCCTGTGCACCACCGCTGGCACCCTCTAGGATCAGCAGCCGGGGCGGCTCCGTCAGCTTGACGATCTCGCCGATCCGCAGTGGTGCCTTCCCATTCGAAGCTCCAAACGTGCTTACCTGCGGACTGGCGAGCAGATTGGGCCAGCCGCCAAGGCAATGAACAATGTCACTGTGGCCGATATGGCGCAGCAGTGTGTCTCTGCCCTCGTCCGTCACAGCCATGACCCGCGCCGACAAGCCTTCGATCGGGTCGAGCCGGGTTTCTAGCGCCTGCGCGTAGGCCTGGTCGGCCGAAGGGTCGGTGGCTCCGTAAAGGATCAGGACTTTGAGGTGTCGGCTGTAACCCGCAGGGCGAATCCGGGCGCGGGCCTGCGGCCCATCCCGCAGCAGTTGCCGGTAGAGCGCAAATTTCCGGCCCAGGTATCGCTGGCCATCAAATGCCAATTCCCAGGGAACGCTCATCAGCGACTCGTTGATTTGAAGCTGCAAGGCAACACCCTCTGCTTGCACCAGCAGGTGGCGAATGGGTGCCGGAATCAGTTCCTTAAAAATTGCTAGGCCCAGGTGTTCGCGGGCGAGGCCTTTGTCAGTCTGGTGCCAGGTGGTCCAGACGTCGGCGCTGAACTGCTTAAGCCTGCTGGCTCCGACCATTTGCTGGGCGATTTGGCCCAAATCGTGTCCGTTGGACAGGCAGGCGCTCAAGACACCATCGTGCCAGCGTAGCAGCAAATTCAAAGGGCGAGCATCGGCGAAGGCCATGTCAATGCGCCAGCCCTCCCTGGAGAGCCAGAAGTTTTTATGCCCTTAATTTACATCAATTAAGCAGGCGGCGCCGTTCCTTTTGCGAATTGTGGATCAGCGTTGTGGCGCGGGCGCTGGGTCAGTTGGCTAGGCGTGTTTGAAGTTGGCCTTGCGCTTGGCGACAAACGCGTCCATGCCTTCCTTCTGGTCGGCGGTGGCAAACAAGGCGTGAAACAGCCGCCGCTCGAACATCACGCCGTCGCTCAGACTGCTCTCAAATGCTCGGTTGACCGATTCCTTGGCCGCCATGGTGGCCATCTGAGAGTAGTCGCAAATCTGCAGGGCCGCGCCCAGGGCCTCATCCATCAGCTTGTCCAGCGCCACCACGCGGCTGACCAGGCCAGCACGCTCAGCCTCCGCCGCGTCCATCATGCGTCCGGTCAGTGCCATGTCCATGGCCTTGGCCTTGCCTACCGCCCGTGGCAGGCGCTGGGTGCCGCCGGCGCCTGGGATGATGCCGAGCTTGATCTCGGGTTGGCCGAAGCGGGCGTTGTCGGCGGCAATGATGAAGTCACACATCATCGCCAGCTCGCAACCGCCGCCCAGCGCAAAGCCGCTGACCGCAGCGATCACCGGCTTGCGGATACTGCGAATCTGTTCCCAGTTGCGGGTGATGTAGTCGCCCCGGTAAACATCGGCAAAGCTGTAACCGGCCATGGCGCCAATGTCGGCGCCCGCGGCAAAAGCTTTCTCGCTGCCGGTGATGATCATGCAGCCAATCGCCGGGTCGGCGTCAAAAGCCTTGAGCGCCTGGCCCAGTTCGTCCATCAGCGCGTCGTTCAGGGCGTTGAGTTGCTTCGGACGGTTCAGCGTCACGATGCCAACCTTGTCGGCCTCGGTGCGGATGGTGATCAGTTCGTAGCTCATGGCGATTCCCAGGGTGGCGATGCCGAGACTATAACCACCGTAACTATGGTTACGCTGTATCGGCCTGCCTCGTGTTGGACCGCCTCGCGCTAGGGCTTGCCCGGTGGGGGCGTTAGCTGGGGTGGTCGCCGCTGCGCGCCGACGCCGCTCCGATGCTCGCACAGCGCTCGGGCCGCAGAACTCACTGTGTTCGCTGCGCTCACGCCGTTCGGACAACCGCGGCCAGCATGATGACGAAACGCGCTGTGCGCGCCGAACGCTGTGCTGCGCTTCTCGCCACCCCAGAATGCGCCCCCACCGGGCAAGCCCTAGCGCGAGGC
>RFWA01000365.1 GCA_009922295.1 Betaproteobacteria bacterium | reverse complement strand
CGGAAGAGATAACCGCTGAAAGCATCTAAGCGGGAAACTCGTCTCAAGATGAGTCTTGCCGGGGCCTTGAGCCCCCTGAAGGGTCGTTCAAGACCAGGACGTTGATAGGCTGGGTGTGGAAGCGCAGTAATGCGTTAAGCTAACCAGTACTAATTGCCCGTGAGGCTTGACCCTATAATTTTGATGTTTTCTTCAAACGTTACACCGCTTCTGGTGAGTGTCAAAACATTGCAATCAAATAGCTAATTCGATACTCTATGATTTGGTCTTGCCGACGCTTTGTCGGCAGGGCAAAAAGTTTAAGCCTGATGACCATAGCGAGGTGGTCCCACTCCTTCCCATCCCGAACAGGACAGTGAAACGCCTCAGCGCCAATGATAGTGCGGGTTCCCGTGTGAAAGTAGGACATCGTCAGGCTAATATTTCGAGATACGCCCGGTTATCGCCGGGCGTCTTCTTCTCTTCAGAACCTCCGAGCCATAGATTGGCAGCGGAGGTTTTTTTATTTTCGGCCCTAGATGCCCTCGACGCCCTTGATTCCTTTTGCTGGACCAAACTAGCCGTGTTCAGTGGGCAGGGTACAGGCAACCTAAGAGTCGCGGTCCTGCCGCACCTGTGACTGCTGGGCAATTGCCTGGCAGTCGGCTGACAAATGACTGGGCGAGCCAAGCGAAGGCCGCGGCTTCAACCTGTTGGGCCGGCAGTCCGAAGGCCTGGGTGTTGGAGACTTCGATACCAGGCAGGAGTTCAGAGAGTCTTCGCATCAATGCGCCATTGAGTGCTCCGCCGCCGCAGACCAACAGGCGTCGTGTCATTCGCTGGTGCGTCTGAACTGCAGTTACCGCTGCTCGCACTGTGAATTCCGCCAATGTCGCTTGAACGTTCTGCGCGGAAATCTCTTCTGTGCCTTTGGCCAAGATACTGGTCAGCCAGGCCAGGTTGAAAAGGTCTAGGCCGGTGCTCTTGGGAGCTGGCCTGTGAAGATAGGGTTCTTCAAGCAGTCGCTCCAGCAGTTTGGTGTCTATGCAGCCTGCCGTTGACCAGCGTCCGTCATCGTCATAAGGCTCACCGCGGTGCTTCTGACACCAGATGTCGAGCAGAGCATTTCCAGGCCCGCAGTCGAAGCCACGCACGCCACCGGCTCCGTCTAACAATGTGATGTTGGCGATGCCACCGAGATTCAGAATCGTCTGGGGCAAGCCTCTGACCCCAAACACAGCGGCGTGAAAGCCGGGCACCAAGGGCGCGCCCTGCCCGCCTGCTGCGATATCCCGGCTGCGAAAATCGCAGACGACGTCAATGCCGGTCCGTTCGGCCAGTAGGGAGCCATTGAGCAATTGGATGGTGTAGCCGCTGTGGTCAATGCCATTTGGGCTGTGTCGGACGGTCTGTCCATGGGCACCTATTGCGCGAATTGCCAAGGCATCTTGGGAACACTCACGCAACAATATTGTCACTGCATCGGCGTAGGCCAAACTGATTTCATTGGAGGCCAGCGCTGATCTGTGCAGCTCGTCATGACCTGCGCTGTTGAGCGCGATCAGTGCCCTGCGCAAACCTGGTTCGAAGGGTCTGTGTACGTGGCCGTGCAGCCTGAGCTTGCTGTGCTCGTTGCCAGGCGTTGCAAGCACCGCATCGACACCATCCATCGATGTGCCCGACATCAAGCCGACGTAAAGATCCATCGGATCTTCAGGTTAAACAGAGATTTGAGAAAGCTGGCACGTTGGCAGACAGCTTGACGGCAGGCTCATTCTGCTTCCCTGTTGAACCCTACCATGGTTGTCGCTGCGGCGAGCTGGTTCTTTGCCAAGTTGGCGAGTTTCATGAATTGAGGCCGAGCCGAAGGGTCGATCGACAGGCTATCGCTGTCTCGGGCGACCTTCAGCGGATCCTGGAACCGCCCACCAACTCTGAATTCGAAATGCAGGTGCGGTCCAGTAGCCCAACCTGTGGAGCCCACTGTGCCGATGCGCTGACCTTGTTCGATGCGCTGTCCTTGGCGAACGTCGATTTTGGTCAAATGGGCATAGATCGTGGTCTTTCCTGCGCCGTGCTGCAATTGAACTACATTGCCGTAACCGTTTTGACGTCCGGCGGTCTCCACCACACCGTCTGCGACCGACCGTACCGGTGTGCCTGCAGGCGCGCCGTAGTCAACACCGTTGTGAGCGCGCCAGCTTTGCAAAATGGGATGGAATCGCATGGCGAAGCCTGAGGTCACCCGCGAGAACTCCATCGGACTGGCCAGGAACGATTTGCGCCGGCTACGCCCATCAGGACCGAAATAGCCGCCTTTGGCCGTGCCTTGGTACCAGACGGCTTGCAGGGATTTGCCATTGTTGATGAACTCTGCCGCCACGATGCGCCCTGTGCCCTGGTTCCAGGAGATTGGTTGATCGTCGGCGGTCATCGCTTCGAAGGCGACGCTGAAGGTATCGCCCTTGCGGAGTTGGCGGTGGAAATCGATGTCGCCCGAAAAAATATCAACCAGCTGCATGGCGATCGCATCAGGCAGTCTTGCGTCGTCAGTGGCTGCCCACAGTGAACTGCGCACAGTGCCACTACCCAAGCGGACTTGTGGCACTAGCGCGGCAGTTTCGAGTGCGGCTCGAAGCTCGCCTTGTGCTCGCTTTACGGTCAGTCGGGTGAAATGGCTGGTTGCTCGAGAGGCGTCGAGCGAAGGGAATCTGGCGACCAGTTCGATCAGCGTACCATCGGCTGCGCTTCGAACCTGAATCATTTTTCCAGGCGAACCTTCGACCAACAGCCTGGCATTGCGGTCCACGCGCAGGAACGCGGCTGCGGATGGGTCATTGACCCCGAGGCGACGCAGCAGGCTGTCGGCAGTGTCCTGACTGCGGGTCAGGCCGCTGCGGTTGAGTTCGAGAGTTTTCTCTGCCAGTTCGACCAGTTGACGATCGAGACCTGGGATCTGCAGAGTTTCGCTGACTAGACGTTGCGGCAAATTTGCGGCATCAGGCGCCAGGGGTGCAATGC
>RFWA01000364.1 GCA_009922295.1 Betaproteobacteria bacterium | reverse complement strand
GGTATCACATAGCGCTTGAAGGCCGGCGACACCACCTCCAGGCCTTCAACCGCTGACAGCACCGAGATGGCGGGGGTAATGACGCCGTCGCCGTAAAACAAGCAGGTGCCAAAGATGCCAACCACCAACAACACCCGTCGCAACCGGGGCTTGTCTTTGACCGACTGTGAGGCCAGTGCCAGCATGGCGACCAAGCCGCCCTCTCCGTTGTTGTCAGCACGCAGCACCAGAACAACGTACTTGAGCGACACGATGACAGTCAGCGTCCAAAAGAAAATCGACAGGATGCCATAGACGTTGTCAGGCGTGAAGGGCACGTGTCCTGATCCGAACACTTCTTTGACTGCGTACAGCACACTGGTGCCGATGTCGCCGTAAACCACGCCGATAGCGCCCAGCGTGAGCGCGGTGAGAGACGATTTGGATGCTGACACACATTGACCCCGGCTTACTAGTCAGCCGGGGGTCCGTTCCATGAGGGACCGCCATTGTGCTCCCCTTACCCGGAACTGCAAGCATCTCGGGCGACTGGCGACATGATCAAGGTGTAATTGTTGCACTGCAGCAACTGATCTGCCGCTTTGACTGAGAAACCAAGCTCAGGCGTAGGTTTCAGCTTCAGGGTCGGTGGCTTCGAGTTCATAGCTGGCGGCCAGCATCGCCGCCCGCGCCACCACGCCATACATGTAAAACCGATTGGGTGCGCTCGCGCCCGGTTTAACGCCGGGTTGCGGCAAATGGGTGCTTTGCTCAAAGGCCAGCGGCACAAAGCTCGAGCCCGGTGCACACAGGTCTTCGTCTTCGCCTCGGTCGGCGTGGATACGGTAAAACCCGCCCACCACGTAGCGGTCCATCATGTAAACCACGGGCTCCGCCACGGCATCATTGATGCGTTCCCGGGTCACAACCCCCTCTTGCAGCAGCATATCCTGGGGACCAGCGCCGGGCTTAGCGTGCTCCAAGGTATGCGCCAACTCGGCCACGCTGCGAGCATCACGCACCGTCACGATACCCATGCCGCGGCTTCCGTCGTCGGCCTTGACCACCACATACGGCTTTTCCTTGATACCGTATTCCTTGTACTTCCGCTTGATCTTGGTCAAAAGCGCGTCGACCTGGCCCGCCAGGCTGTCCCGTCCGGTCGGCGTCGCCAAATCCACCGCGCCAACGCGATCAAACAGCGGGTTGATCAGCCACGGGTCTACACCGAGCAGCTTGCCGAGCCGCTTGGCGACTTCTTCATAGCTCTTGAAATGCGTGCTCTTACGCCGAGTTGCCCAAGCCGCGTGCAGTGGCGGCAGCAGATACTGCTCGTGAATTTCCTCCAGAATGCCAGGCACACCGGCGCTGAGGTCTGTGTTGAGCAGGATGGTGCAGGGGTCAAAGTCTTTGACCCCCAGCCGCCGTTTACCGCGAATCACCGGCTCGAGCGTGACCGTGTCACCGTTGGGCAGCTCGATGGTGGTCGTTTTGGTGATAGTCGGGTCAATGGAGCCGATGCGTACATTGAGCCCGGCCATGTGAAAAATCTGCCGCAAGCGCGCCACATTGGCCAGGTAGAAGGTGCTCCGTAACTGGTTCTCAGGAATAACCAGCAGGTTGCGCGCTTCCGGACATATTTTTTCAATGGCCGCCATGGCCGCCTGCACCGCCAGCGGCAGCATCTCAGGGGTCAGGTTGTTCCAGCCGCCGGGAAACAGGTTGGTGTCGACCGGCGCCAGCTTGAACCCGGCGTTGCGCAAATCAACCGCGCTATAAAAGGGCGGCGTATGCTCCATCCACTCCAGCCGGAACCAACGCTCGATCACCGGCATCGAATCCAGCACGCGTTGCTCAAGCTCATTAATCGGGCCGGTCAGGGCGGTAACCAGGTGCGGAACCATGGCGGTCTTTCTGAATGGGAAATCAATCTGCCGTTATAGGCCACTTGGAAGTGGGGTTGAAGTGGTCGGAATCAAGCTGGGGCGGCGCGAGCCCCAAGACCGCTCCTCAGTCTGCGCCGGCGCAAGGCTATGCGCCAACGCTTCGGTTGGGCGCCAACACGCAGCCACTGATCAGCCAGCGGCCATCAGCCTGGCGCTGCAAGGTGTACATGGCCAGCCAGGATTTTCCGTCGCCGTCTCGCATATGGACCGGCTGCACCACCGCCGCGTCCAGCGACCTTGGTGTCAGGAATTGAACATCCTTGGGTCGGTACACCACCGGATAGGCCTGCCGCACCATGGCGATGAAATTTTCCGGCGTCTGGAACAGACTGCGAATGTTGGGTGCAGCGTAGGAAAAGGCGCCTTCAGCGTCATCGCCGGCAAACGCGGCCAACTGGGCTTGCACCGTCCCCTGCAGGGCTTGGCTATCCTCAACACTCACCGCAGCCCGGCCTGGCAAGGCAAGCAGGGCAGCCCAGGCCAGCACGGCCAGCAGGCTGGCGCGCAACACAGCGGACAGATGACGCATGACGGCTACCCCAGCATTGAACAAGCCATCATCATGCCGCAAAGTAAGCCGATTCCCATCAAATCCAGCTTTTGGCACGCTTCTAATTTGTAAATTGGCGCCTTAGCTAAAGGGCCTAGGGAATCTACCTATCCACTTATGGGATAAGTGACACTATGATTTTTGAAGAAGGCTGCTTCCGCCGGAGCCGCTCACTTAACCAGGACAACACAAGAGGCACAACATGAGCATCATCAGTAAGAGAAGTTTCGTGACAGGCGCTGCAGCACTGGGCGCCAGTTTGGCTGCGCCGACACTGCTACGCGCGCAATCGACGGTGATTCGTTGGGGCGAGTCCCTGGCCGCGCCGCACCCCCAAGTGCTGATGGCGCAAAGTATCGCCAAAGAGGTCAAAGAGAAAACCAACGGCCGGATTGACATCCAGATCTTTCCGAACAGCCAACTCGGTTCAGGCAAAGACATGATCGAGGCCGTGTCGGCGGGCGCTTTGCAAATGACCACCGACGGCGCCGGCGCCCTAGGTGCATTTTTGCCTCAACTTTCCGTGAT
>RFWA01000363.1 GCA_009922295.1 Betaproteobacteria bacterium | reverse complement strand
TCATTCCAAGTTACTTCTGAAACTGGCCTATTGGTATCCAATCCGTGATCAGGCGGTTGGAATTGACTCGGATTGCTGCCCATCATCCGTAGCAGCGCCGGGCGAACAAAGGCCAAAAAAGTCACCATCACAGCGACGGGGTTCCCGGGCAGGCCAAACAGCAGGGCGTTGCCGATTCGCCCGACAGCCATCGGCCGGCCCGGTCGCATGGCGATTTTCCAGAACGCAACATCGCCCAGTTTCTTCATCATGGCTTTGGTGAAATCCGCCTCGCCCACGCTGACGCCACCGCTGGTGATGATGGCGTCACAGCGCCCGGCGGCGTCTGCAAAGGCGGCTTCCAACAAAACGGGATCGTCACGGATCACGCCAAGGTCGATCACCTCGCAGCCAAGTTTGCTGAGCATGCCAAAGACTGTGTAGCGGTTGCTGTCATACACCGCCCCCTCGCGTGGCGGCTGGCCACCTTCAAACGGCGATAGACCGGTACTTGCTTAATGCCCAAACTGGCCACCAGCCCTAGAGCTGCGGCACTTATGTGCTCACCTTTTAATAGCGCAGCCTGGCCTTCTGTCAGGTCTTCACCCTTGAAGCGCCGGTTGTCGCCGGGACGCAAAATGCCAGCGGGAATGCTGATGTATTCATCTTGTAAGGTCACCATTTCCTGCGGGGCCACCGTATCGAGACCGTGTGGCATCACGGCACCGGTCATGATTTTCAGACATTCGCCGCGGGCAAGATCGCCGCGCCAGGCCACGCCGGCCAGCGCTGTGCCAACGACTTTGAGTTTCAGCACCTGGTCAGGCAATAAGGTGGCGCCACGGAAGGCATAGCCATCCATGGCAGAGTTGTCGTGCGCTGGAACACTGATGGGTGAGACCAAGTCCTGCGCCAGAACCCGGCCCAGCGACTGGAAGAGGTCAAGGTTCTCATGCGCGGTTACAGGTTCTGCCAATCGAGATAAGAACGCGTTGACCTCGCCCACCTTCAGGGCCTGTGGGTCATAACCTTGCAACTCGGCTGCTATGGCTGCGAGAGAATGCCTCAACTGCGACCCTCCAACTCGCGTAACTCTGCCAAGGTGTTGGCATTGAAAAAGGCCTGCGGGTCGTCGCCAGCCAGGTCAAACGGGACCAGCACCGTTTTGTGTTGGTTGGTCCAAGCATCAATTTTTCGCCCGCCCTGGTGGGTAAACGTCACCAGGCTTTCCAGCAGCGTGACCCGGAGCAGACAGAACACCGGCTGAGCACGAAGGCTTAGGGTCCCTTCATGATCCACCTCGGGTGCGGCAACCATGGCGATATCGGCATCCTGGTCGGTCAGGGCCTGGGCCAGACGTGGTACCAGGTCAAGCGGCAGTCGCGGGGTATCGCAGGGCACAGTCATCAGGAAACGGGTTTCGCAGCGCTCCAGACCAGTCAGGAAACCGGCCAGTGGTCCCGCATAGTCGGCCAGCACATCGGGCCACACGGAGGCGCCAAACGACTCATACGCCGCGAGATTGCGGTTGGCATTGATCAGTGTTTGACCGACGAAACCGCCCATTTGTAGCCGCGTCAGAGTGTGCAGCGCTAGCGGCAGACCGTTGAAGCTTTGCAGCCCTTTGTCTACGCCACCCATACGTGTGCCGCGGCCGCCAGCCAGAATCAGCGCCGTGATGTCTTCAGGCCCGATCAGGTCAGCCACCGATGTAACTCATTTCGACCCGCCGCAGTCCGGCCCCACTGTCCGGCGCCTGCGAGCTTCGCAATTCGGAATAGCGGTCAGTTCTGCCCTGCCAGATATGGCCTATGGCCGACTCCAGGTCAGTTTGGGGCATCTGACTGCGCAACAGTGCGCGCAGGTCATGGCCCTGGTTGGCAAATAGGCAAAGATAGAGTTTGCCCTCAGTTGACAGCCGGGCCCGGTTGCAGTCCGAGCAGAAGGCTTGCGTGACACTGCTGATGGCGCCAATCTCACCGGCAGCAGCATCCCATTGCCCGTTGGCGTCAGCGTAGCCCCAGCGCTCGGCGGTTTCACCGAGGTTCGATGGGCTTAACGGCACCAATGGCATGGCGTCATGGATCAGTTTGACGACGTCACGGGACGGCAACACGTCATGCATGCGCCAGCCGTTGGTGGCACCAACGTCCATGAATTCAATAAAGCGCAGCACCATGCCGCTGCCCCTGAAATGCCGGGCCATGGGCAAGATTTCGTGCGCGTTAGTTCCACGTTTGACCACCATGTTGATCTTGATGGGCCCAAGGCCCGCCTGACGTGCGGCTTCGATGCCTTCTAGAACATCGGCTACAGGAAAGTCTACGTCGTTCATGCGCCGGAACACGGCGTCGTCAAGCCCATCCAGGCTAACTGTCACGCGCTGCAGACCGGCGGCCTTGAGCGCTGCCGCTTTACGCTTAAGTAAAGCGCCATTGGTCGTCAGGGTCAAGTCCAGTGGCAGGCCCTGCAGTGTGCGCAGGCCGGCCAGTTGCTCAATCAGGAACTCAATATTTTTTCGCAGCAGGGGCTCGCCACCGGTGAGGCGAATTTTTTGCACGCCATGGGCGATGAAGGCCTTGGCGACACGGGTAATCTCCTCGAACGACAGCAGCTCGGCATGCGGCAGGTAGGCGTAGTCTTTGTCAAACACCTCTTTGGGCATGCAATAGCTACAGCGAAAATTGCAGCGGTCGGTCACACTGATGCGCAGGTCGCGCAGGGGGCGACCCAGTGAGTCAGTCAGCAGGCCATCGGCCGTCAGGCGAGTGGCCGACGCAAAGGCGGCCGCTGGTGGTGTCAAGGCCGTGACGCGCTGGTCCAGCACCGGAATCACGCGTTCAGACATAGCGCCGAGCGGCCATGGGGCGAGGTCGCTGCACGGGTGTCATACGCAACGGGCGCCGTCCACTTCTAGGCAGACACCGCTGATAAAGCTTGCCTCATCGCTGGCAAGATACAGGGCTGCGTTGGCAACATCAAGGGCGGTCGAGAAGCGCCCGAGCGGGATGCTGGCGCGAAACAGGGCTTTTCGCTCTTCTG
>RFWA01000362.1 GCA_009922295.1 Betaproteobacteria bacterium | reverse complement strand
CGGGGTGCGGGCACTGGCATCGTGGACCAATACCTGGACGACCGTAAGCTGACCGGTTTGTCTGTGCTCATGGGCGGCGGCCGGAAATGGTTCTTGCCGGCCACCGTCCCCGGTTCGGCGCGCAGCGACCGCAACGATTACGCTTTCTCAGAGAGCGACAGTCACACCGCCGATATCGTCAAACGTTGGGGCGCAGCCCCGGGCAAACTCGATAAGGGCCGAGACCTGATTGCAGACTTCAAGACTGCGGGCTTTCAATATGCCGCCGACAAAAGCGCGCTGGACGCCATTGACCCCAGCAAGACCGAGCGACTGCTGGGCCTGTTTGCCCATTCCAACATGAATGTCGCGCTGGACAAGATTGACGGTCGGCGTAACAAGGCGCGCGGTGTGACCGGTCGCGTAGTGGACGACTATGGCTTTCCTGATCAACCCATGCTCGACGAGATGACCAGCAAGGCCCTGGCCGTGCTCCAAAAGCAGAAAAACGGCTTTCTGTTGATGGTGGAAGGCGCCTCCATCGACAAACAGGCGCACAACATGGACACCGAGCGTTGGATGCTCGACACCATCGAGTTCGACCGTGCTGTGAAGGTGGTGCAAGACTTTGCCAGCCAACGCGGTGACACCCTGGTGATCATCACTGCTGACCATGAATGCGCCGGCGTGGCACTGATTGGTGGTTCGCGCGTCACCGATGCCCGCCTGCAAGAGATGGTCCGCGAAGGTGGTGAGGCCAATCTGCGCGACAAGGTGGTGGGCGTTTACGAACAAGCAGGTTTCCCGAAGTACCGCATGTCTGGTGACGGCTATCCGCAAACTACGGATATTGACTACCGCCTGCTGGTGGCTTACGGCGCCAACTCGGACCGCTTTGAAGACCAGCCACGCGCGATATGCTGGGCAGTTGGCAGATCAACGGCCAGGTACCCGGCGAGAGCGCCGTGCACACCGCCAGCGACATCCCTCTGTCAGCCTTTGGGCCAGGTGCATACGCGTTCACCGGCGTGATCGACAACACCGACGTGTTTTTCCGGCTGGCGCAGGCCAGTGTCAAGGGCATCCTGCCACCGGCCGGCATGGGCCGCCCGACCGTGCGGACACCGGCCAAGCCCTGAGCCACATGACGATCCGGCCAACAGGCCGGATCAGGTCACTGGCGTCAACTTGGCCACGCTCAGCGCCAGCCACTTGACGCCGTGGCGAGGGAAGTTGATCTGGGCGCGGGCGTCGTCGCCCACGCCTTCCAGGGTCTGCACCGTGCCTTCGCCAAACTTGTTGTGAAACACCTTCATGCCAGCCTTCAGGCCGTGCGCCGGCTCGGCGCTGCGCGGCGGCAGGGCCGGGCTGGCAAAGCGCGAATAATCAGTGCCAAAAGTGCCCTCAGCCCTTGTGTAGCTTGGGTTGTTAGCTCCTGAACTCATAGCATTTCCCGCACCAAAGCCGGGTTGGCGCGGCGTGACCCATTTCAGCGCGGCCTCAGGCAGTTCTTCAAAAAACCGGCTTTTCAGGTTGTAGCGGGTCTGGCCGTGCAGCATGCGGGTTTGCGAATGGCTCAGGTAAAGCCGCTTGCGCGCCCGGGTGATGGCCACGTACATCAGACGGCGCTCTTCCTCCAGGCCGTCGCGGTCGCTCATGGAGTTTTCGTGCGGGAACAATCCCTCTTCCATGCCGGTGATGAAAACCGCGTCAAACTCCAGCCCCTTGCTGGCGTGCACCGTCATCAGTTGCACCGCATCCTGCCCGGCCTGAGCCTGGTTGTCGCCGGCCTCCAGCGCCGCATGCGACAAAAAGGCGGAGAGTGGCGACAGCGTCTCGCCGCTCTCTGCGTCGGGCGCGGGCTCGTCCAGCACGGGTTGGTTCATATCCAGCCCCTGCGAGGCGGGTGACTGGCTGAGCGCGTCGCGGCCAAAGCCTTCAAAAGAGACAAAGCTCTCGGCCGCGTTGACCAGTTCCTCCAGGTTTTCCACCCGGTCGGCGCCTTCGCGGTCGGCGCGGTAATGGGTCAGCAGGCCGCTGTGCTCCAGCGTCAAGTTCACGATCTCGCGCAGGTTTAGGCCCTGGGTGCGTTCACGCAGCACGTCGATGCCCGCCAGAAAGGCACCCAGGTTGGTGCCGGCCTTGCCGCCCATGCCGCTGACGGCGTCACTCAGGGCACAGCCGCTGGCGCGTGCCGCATCCTGCAGCTGCTCCAGGCTGCGCAAGCCGATGCCGCGCGGCGGAAAATTGACGGCACGTAAAAAACTGGTGTCGTCGCGGGGGTTCTCCAGCAGCCGCAGGTAGGCCAGCGCGTGCTTGATCTCGGCCCGCTCAAAAAAGCGCAGGCCGCCGTACACCTTGTAGGGCAGACCGGCATTGAACAGCGCGGTCTCGATCACCCGGCTTTGGGCGTTGCTGCGGTACAGCACGGCGATTTCGTGCCGCGCCAAGCCGTCACGGACCAGCTGGCGCATTTCGTCCACCATCCACTGCGCCTCGGCAAAGTCGCTGGTGGCCTCAAACACCCGCACCGGCTCGCCCGGGCCCTGCGCGGTACGCAGGTTCTTGCCCAGGCGGCGGCTGTTGTGGCTGATGAGTTCATTGGCGCTGTCCAAAATGTTGCTGCCGCTGCGGTAGTTTTCCTCCAGCTTGATCTGGTGGCGCACGTCAAACTCGCGCACAAAGTCAGCCATATTGCCCACCCGCGCGCCCCGAAAGGCGTAAATGCTCTGGTCGTCGTCGCCCACCGCCAGCACGCAGCCCGTGGGCTTGAAGGCGGCGGCGTCGTCCAGCGAGCCGCCCGCGCCGGTGCCGGCCAGCATCTTGAGCCAGGCGTACTGCAGCTTGTTGGTATCTTGAAACTCGTCCACCAGGATGTGGCGAAAACGGCGTTGGTAGTGCTCGCGGATCGGGTCGTTGTCGCGCAGCACCTCGTAGCTGCGCAGCATCAGCTCGCCAAAGTCCACCACACCCTCGCGCTGGCACTGCTCTTCATACAGCTGGTAAATCGCCACCTTGCGCCGGGTCTCTTCGTCTTGCAGCTCAACCTG
>RFWA01000361.1 GCA_009922295.1 Betaproteobacteria bacterium | reverse complement strand
TGGAGGTGGATCTATGAAACGCAAAGTCACAACCGGGTTGATCCTGGCGGCCTTTCTTTCGCTGGGCGCTCAGGCGCAGCTCAGCCCGCCGATTACCGGTGGCGTGCCCGCTGGCACAGGCGCCGGCATCCATAGCCCCAACAGTCCGATTGCGCCGCTGCCCCAGCGGGGCGATGTGTTGCCCTGGTCACTGCTGACCGATGTCAAGACCAAGTCCGTCAAAAACCGGCTCTTGCCCGCTTATCCGGCCACCGTGCAGGCGCTCAATGACAAGCCGCAGCGCATCCAGGGCTTCATGATGCCGCTGGAGCCGGGCGAGCGGCAAAGGCATTTTTTGCTGAGCTCGGTGCCGATGAGCTGCTCTTTTTGCGTGCCCGGCGGGCCCGAAAGCATGGTCGAGGTCAAAACCCGAACCCCGGTCAAGTACTCACTCGAACCCGTGGTGGTGGAAGGCAAATTTGCCGTGCTGGCCGACGACCCCTATGGCCTGTACTACCGCATCACCGATGCGGTGGCCGTGAAGTAGCGCCCCCGGGTTTAGGTTTTCAGGATGACCGAGGCGCCATTGGCGCCCAGGCCGAGCACGGCGCTCATGCCCAGCCGGGCGCCTTGCACCTGGCGCCCCTGGGCTTGGCCGCGCAGCTGCCACACCAGTTCGCACACCTGCAGCACGCCTTGGGCGGTGGTGGCCTCGCCCGAGGACAGAAAACCGCCGCTCGGGTTAACCGGGCAGCGGCCGTCGATGTCGAGCTCTCCTTGCGCCAGCATCCAGTCGCCCTGGCCAGCCTCATAAAAGCCAAACAATTCGGGCCAGGCCAGCAGGTGCCAGGCGGTGTTGTCGGCCATCTCCAGCAGGTCGATGTCCTGCGGTCCGACACCGGCCATCGCCAACGCTCTCTGCACCGCGCCCACCACCTCGCTGGTGTGCGGCGTGGCCGTTTGCGCAGGGCTGGCCACGTTGGGGATGCGCAGGGCCGGATCGCCAAACTGGCCGGTGGCAATCGCGCAGCCGGCCACCTCGATCAGGCGCCCGCCGCGCTGGCGCGCCTGTGCCTCGGAGCCGAGCACCACGGCGGCAGCGCCATCGCTGACCGCGCAGATCTCCAGCAGGTGCAGCGGGTCGCTGACCATGGGCGAGGCCATCACCTCGGCCACGCTGCAGGCCTTGCGGTAGCGCGCCAGCGGGTTGCCGATGGCATTGCGGTGCATGAGCACCGAGGCCAGGGCCAGCGTCTCGGCGGTGGTGCCGTGCTCGTGCATGCGCCGCCGCGTCTCCATGGCCCAATACGCCGGATTGGTGGCGCCCATCGTCACCCAGCGCAGGTAGTCGTTGTCGGTGATGTCGCTGGCGCTGCCCGGCGGGCGCGGGATGAAGCCCTTGGGCATGCGCTCGGCACCCACCGCCGCCACGATGTCCGCCTGGCCGCTGGCGACCATGGCAAAGGCAGTCTGCACCGCGATGCCGCCGGCGGCGCAGCCACCCCCGACATTGCTGGCCGGAATGCCGTTCTCGGCCACCGCTTGCACGATCTCGTTGGCGTGCAGGCCCCAGCCCATGCCGCCCTCAAAGCGCGAACTGGCTGCCACCAGGCCCTGCAGGTCACGCCACTCCAGCGCCGCATCGCGCAGCGCGCCACCCAGTGCGTCCAGCGCCAGTTGCAGCTGGGGCTTGTCCGGAAATTTGCCCCAGGGGTGGGCGCCCGCGCCCAGCACATAGACCGGCCTCATGCTGTCTGCTCCTGCGCCGCGCGGGGCTGGAACTTGTAGGTCTGCACCTCGCGCCCCTGCTCATCGCGGTAGAGCGTCTCCACCGTGAGTTCCACGGCCATGCCGATCTGCAGGTTGGCCGGGTCGCAGCCGGTCAGCATGCCCATCACGCGCAGGCCTTCGGGCAACTCGACCGAGCCGATGGCGTAGGGCGCCCAGTCCGCCATGCGGAAGAGTGCGGGCGGCTGGTAGTGCTGCACGGTGTAGCTGTAGAGCGTGCCTTCGCGGCTAAGCAACACGTCCTGGGTTGCTTTCTCCAGGCACTGCGGGTTGCGGCAGCTCAAGGTTTTGGGAAAGTAGTGCGTGCCGCAGCTGGTGCAGCGGGTGCCGATCAGGCGGGCGGCGCTGCCTGTTCCCTCAAACAGGCCGGCGGCCACAGGCATAGGTTCATCGGTGTGCATGACAGCCTCAGCGCGACAAGATGTCGCGTGTTTCGCGGAAATACAGCAGGCCGTTGGCGCAGTCTTCCACTGTGATCTCGTGCCGCACGTAGCGGCGCTCGCGTTTGACAAACTTCTCTGTGGCGCGGGCGTTGATGCGCACCCTGGCCCCGACCGGGATCGGCTCCAGGATCTCGGAGTCGTGGTAAGTGTGGATGGAGCCAATGGCAAAGGGCTTGGTGTGGTCGAACTGCACCGACAGCACAAAGTGGGACACCAGCAGCGGCGGCACGATGGCCGGCCCAAACGGTGATTCGCCCGGAATGTGCCAGGTGTTCATGCGCCAGCCTTCGTACCAGGGATTGAAGTCCTCCACCGCGTCGGCGTACAGGATCACCAATTCGGGCGTAATGTGCAGCTCGCGCGACAGCACTTGCCCGACCTCGACCATGTCCCAGTAGGTCTGCGACTCGGAGGCCAGGGCGTCGACAAATTCGCGGGTCTGTTCGACCTGCACCGGGGTCATGGGCCGCAGCTCATCGGTGCGCACGTTGGGGTGGTTCATGGTTTCTTCCTTGTGTTGCATGGCGTTTGGGCCGGTTCAGACGCCGACATCCGCTTCAACCCAGCCGGTGGTCTTGATCTCGCCAGCCTCGTTGTCGGTCCAGACCTCCAGCTTGAAGCGAAAGCCCGCGCCCTTGGGCGTTTTCTCGCGCACCACGCCGTGGGTGGTGATGACCTCATTGGCATAGGTGGAGGCAACATACTTGCAGGCGATGCGCGCGCGCCGGAAGAAATTGGCGCCTAGGTAGTTGACGCACATTTCGGCGATGTAGGCCGATGACATTTCCCCGGTCTGGATCGGCGCCTTCAGACCGGTTTG
>RFWA01000037.1 GCA_009922295.1 Betaproteobacteria bacterium | reverse complement strand
GGCCAGGCATCCGCGGCGCGGTACTGGTGCAGCAGGAAGCGGCGCGGCTTGCCCGAGGTGTTGGCGGACGACCCGTGCAGCAGGCGCACGTGGTGCACGGTGATCGAGCCTGCGCGGCCGGTGCACATGACTGCCTTCGAGAAGTCAATCCCGCTGGTGACCGGATCGATGCCGCCGACAAAATGGCCGTTGGCGTTGTGGTCGTAGATCTTGTCCTTGTGGCTGCCGGGAATCACGAGCATCGAGCCGTTGTCGGTCGTGAAGTCGTCGATCATGATGCCCACGGCGGCCAGGTCATCGTTGGTGTGCGGGTAGAAGGCCCAGTCTTGGTGCCACTCGATCGGTGAGCCGAAGCCCGCCGCCTTCAGGTTGAGCTTGGACAGGTCGAAACGGACGTTCGGGCCCCAAAGCTTGTTTAGCACGGCAACGATGCCGGGGTGGCGGACCATGCGCGCATACACCGGATGGTGCTGGTGCGGGGTCTTGATGCGGCGCAGGCGTGGCTGCTCTGCGCTGTGGCCCGGTTCAAGGTCGAACACATCGGTGTGCTGCAGGGTGTTGCGGGAGCGCTCGACGAACTCATCGGTAACCTGCCGCAGATCGGCGATGTCCTGCGCCGACAAGACATCGGGCACGACAATGTAGCCATCGCGCTCATACCGCGCGACATCGTGGTCTGTGATCATTTTGTCTCCTCGGCGGCGTGCCAGTTCGGTTAGTTACAGCAGGAGCAACCTTAATTGACCCACACTTCACATCGTATTATTATGTTACTCGGTTGCCACATAAGCAATGCTTGGTGATGGCGCCGAACTACAACAACCGTTGGCGATGGCCGACACATAGGAGACAACATGGCGATATCTAGACGTGCCGTTTTAGCTTATGGTGCTGGCGCAGCCAGTTTCATTGCCTCTCCGGGAATCACCCGGGCGCAAGGCGCCCCGATCCGTTTAGTTCTTTCGCACCACCTCCCGACCACCCACCTTGGGCACAAGATTACCGAGACATTTGCCTCGCGTGTCAAGGACGCCACCGGCGGGCAAGTCACGATCGACATTCGGCCGGCATCGCAGTTGTTCAACCTGCGCACCTCGGCCGAGGCGCTGCAACTCGGCACACTCGACATGTGCTGGAGCGACTTGGGCACCCTGGCCAACTGGCAGCCACACATGGGCTTCATTTCGCTGCCCTTCCTGTTCAACGATTTCGACCATGTCAAGCGACTCATGTACGGCCCCACAGGGCGGCAGGTGGCCGACATGGCCAAGGAGTCGATGGGCGTGGAGATCCTGTCCTTGGGGGCCTCGGGCTTTCGGGTGTTCCTGTCGCGCAAGCCGATCCACAAGGCCGACGACGTGCGGGGCATCAAGTTGCGGGTGCCGGAAATCCCGACCTGGGTCGCCATGGCCAAGGCGATGGGCGCCAACCCCACGCCGATCCCGGCCGGCGACATGTACACCGCCCTGCAGACCGGCGTGATCGACGCCATTGAAGTGCCGGCGGACTACATCGTCTCCGCCAAGATCTACGAGGTGGCGGGCTTTGCCACCAAGACCCACCACATCTTCACCGAAGTCTCGCTGATGGCCAGCGCCAAGCGCATGGCGACGCTGCCGGCCAATGTGCAAAAGGTCATCCGTGATGAATCGGTGCGGGCGGTGCAGAAGGACATGTGGGACGCTAACATCGCGGAGCAGACGGCCGCCTGGAACGAACTGGCAGGCCGCGTCAAGGCCGATGCTGCCCCCGACATCGAGAGCTTCCGCTCCAAGATGGGCCCGGTGCTGACCGACTTCGTGACCAAGACCGGGCCGAAGGGCAAGGCCCTGGTCGACGCCGCCATCGCTGCCGCCAAGGGCTGAACGAGATGCCGGGCCCGAATACCGGCTCGCACCAGGCACCTCCCCACCGCACGAGGATACTCCACCGGCTGGATCAGCTGGCCGGTGGGCTTGGCGCAACACTGAAGGCGATCTCTGTGGCCTTTCTGGCCAGCTACTTCGTGCTGGTCTTGCTGCAGGTTTTTTACCGGTACGTGATCAACGAGTCCCTGTTCTGGGCCGAGGAGCTGGTGCGTGGCCTGATGGTCTGGGGCGTCATGATCAGTTCGGCCCTGGTGGCGGGATCGCGCGGCCATATCCGTGTCGAGGTGCTCGAACTGATGCTGCCGCCGTTGGGCCGGCGGATCGTGGTCTGGATCTGCGACGCACTGTGCCTTGCCTTCAGCGTGCTGCTGTTGTGGGCGGCCATCGAGCTGATGAGCCGCTCCTGGCTGCAGCGCTCGCCGCTGCTGGAAATCCCCAAGTGGTCGGTCTACAACCGGTGGACACCACCCTTTGACCCCTGCCTTGTGAAGGTTTGCGCATGACGATTTCCCTTATGTTGGGGCTATTCTGCATCTTCATGGTGCTGGGCGTGCCTATCGGCTACTGCATGGGCCTGGCGGCCATCCTGGCCATCCTGTACGACGGCCAGCTACCGGTGCTGATCCTGGCCCAGCAGTACTACGATGCGCTGGACAACTTCTCGCTCTTGGCCGTGCCGCTGTTCGTGCTGGCCGGCGAACTGATGAGCGTCGCCGGCATCACAGAGCGGCTGGTGAACATGTCGCGGGCCCTCATCGGGCATTTCCGCGGTGGCCTAGCGCAGGCCAACATCATGACCAACATGTTCATGGGGGCCATATCAGGCTCTGCGCTGGCCGACCTCACGGCGATTGGCTCGATCATGATTCCGGCGATGAAGCGCGAGGGCTACAAGCCGGCGTTCGCCGTCGCCGTCACCGCCTGCGCGTCGATGATGGCGCCCATCATTCCGCCGAGCATCATCGCCGTCATCTATGGCTCGGTCACGGGTGTGTCCGTCGGGGCCTTGTTCCTCGGCGGCGTCTTCCCTGGCATCCTGGCCGGGGTGGCCATGCTGCTGCTGGCGTGGTACATGGCACCGGGCGCGGGGGCGCACCCTTCGCCGCGCGTTGGCTGGGCGGAACGCCGCACGGCGACCCTGCGCGCCGCACCGGCCATTCTGATGCCGGTCATCATCATCGGCGGCATCCTGTCAGGCGCCTTCACTCCCACAGAGGCCGGTGCCATTGCTGCCTTGTATGCCTTGCTGTTTGGCTTGGCTGGGCGCCGCCACGGGTTTGCCTCGCTCTACCGCAACTTTGCCGCAGCTGCCGCCATGACGGCTGGCGCCCTCGTCACGCTGGCGGGCGCCGGGCTGTTCAGCTGGGTGCTGAGCCGCGCCGGTATCGGCCAAACCACCCTGCAGCTGATGCTGGCCATCACCAGCGACCCAAAGCTGGCGATGCTGGTGCTGATTGTCTTCTTCTTCCTGCTCGGCACCTTCCTGGAGCCGGTCCCGGCCCTGATCATCGTGGTTCCGATCATGGGGCCGCTGATCGCCCACCTGGGTTA
The DNA here is from genome assembly GCA_009922295.1 of Betaproteobacteria bacterium. Classification (GTDB taxonomy): domain Bacteria; phylum Pseudomonadota; class Gammaproteobacteria; order Burkholderiales; family Burkholderiaceae_C; genus Rhodoferax. Next base: position 9,521 of record RFWA01000037.1, on the reverse strand, counting down.
CGACCCGGTGCACTTTGGCATTGTCACCATCATGCTGTTGGTGCTCGGCTCGGTGACTCCGCCGGTGGGCGTGCTGGCCATGGTGGCCTGCAAGATCGCGGGCATCCGCTACAACCAGTCCTTTGGCATGCTGCTGCCCTTCACGGTCGCGTGGCTGGTGGTGATCCTGCTGGTGGCCTATGTGCCCGATCTGGTGTTGTGGTTACCGCGCGTCATGAAGGGCGCCAACTGACGCGCCGGCAGGCGCTTGCAAGGAGACGGAATGGAGAAGTTTCTGGTCGGCATCACCAGCGATGTGCTGATGTCGGATGGCGTGCCGATTTTCGGCACCGAGGTGCTGCGCATGCTGGACGTGCCGGGTTTGCAATGGGAATACATGGGCCAGGACTCCGGCAGCATCACGCCGGCGCATGCTGCGCGTTACGACGCCATCTGTGCCATGACAACCCGGCTGACGCCGCAAAGCCTGGCTGGTTCCGACCACCGCTTGAAGCTGATTGCACGTTTCGGTGTTGGTTACGACAGCATCGACGTGCCGGCATGTACCGCAGCCGGGGTGTTACTGACAATAGCACCCGACGGCGTGCGCCGCCCGGTGGCCAGCTCGGCCCTGACACTGGTGCTGATGCTGGCGCACAAGGTGCTGATCAAGGACCGCTTGACCCGCGCCGGCCGTTGGGCCGAGAAGATGGACCACATCGGCACCGGCCTGACCGGCCGAACACTGGGCTCGATCGGCATGGGCAACATCGGTGCAGAATTGTTTCGCATCGCCAGGCCGCTGGACATGCACCACATCGCGCACGACCCGGTGGCCGATCCAGCCGTGGCAGCAGCGATCGGTGTGCGGCTGGTCGATATGGACACACTGTTCCGCGAGTCGGATTTCCTGACAGTCAACTGTCCGCTGAACGCTCGGACGCTCGGACTGGTCAATGCACGTCTCATCGGCCTCATGAAGCCCAGCGCCTACCTGATCAACACCGCCCGCGGGCCAATCGTCGACGAAGCTGCACTGGTGGCCGCGCTGCAAGGCGGCCATATCGCCGGCGCCGGGCTGGACGTCTTCGAGCAGGAACCGACACCGCCAACCAACCCGCTGCTGGCGATGGACAACGTGGTCGTCACGCCCCATGGGATCTGTTTTACCGACGAGTGCATGCACGGATTGGCAGAAAGTGCATTCCGTGCCGTGCTCGAAGTGGCGGCTGGGCGAACGCCACCCTTTGTCGTCAACCCCGACGCCCTGAACCGGCGCCGCTGAGCATCAGGCACGGGCGTGGTACCTGCACCGACTTCGGCCAATGAGCCAGGTGTGCTGGTCGTGACCGGGGCGTCGCGCGGCATCGGAGCAGCCTGTGCAGTCCTTGGCGCACGCGCTGGCTACCGTGTGGTGGTCAACTATGCGCGCAGCCACGACGCAGCCATGCAGGTGGTTGCCGCCATCGAGCGCGCCGGCGGCAGCGCCATCGCCGTACGCGGAGATGTTTCCAAACCTGCCGATGTGGATGAACTGTTCATGCAGACCGACCGCCATTTCGGCCGCGTGACTGCGCTGATCAACAATGCCGGAATCGGTGGCGCAATCCGTCCTATCGAAGACCATACCGAGGAAACGTTGAACGAGCTGTTCCGCACCAACATCTACAGCTGCATCTACTGCGCAGGCGCGGCCATCCGGCGCATGTCGCCCCGGCATGGGGGATCGGGGGGCGTTATTGTCAACATCTCCTCTGCAGCGGCACGGCTTGGTGGCATCCAGGGCATGGTCGCCTACGCGGCGAGCAAAGGTGCGGTGGACAGCTTCACAACCGGCCTTGGCAAGGAGGTCGGCAAGGATGGGATCCGCGTCGTGGGCATCCGGCCCGGAATGATCGCCACGGACATACTTGAGCCTATCGGCGGTGTGACCCTGATGCAGGCGACTGCCCCGACGATCCCGCTTGGTAGGGTGGGTCAGGCGGAGGAGATCGCTCAGGCGGCAATCTGGCTGTTGAGTCCAGCGGCGTCCTATGTGCACGGAACCACAATCGACGTCTCTGGCGGACGCTGAAGGACGGCGCGGCGATGCACAATGCCGGCCGTCGGTGGTCAAAGTGGAGAGCTGACGTCCAATGCTTGGGTGCGGGAGCTGATGGACAACGCTGTCAGGGCATGACGCTGCCGCCATTGACTTCGATCGTCTGCCCGGTGATGTAACTGGAAAGCTTTTCGCTGGCCAGGAAAAGCATGGCTCCAGAACACTCATCCGCCCGGCCCAGGCGCCCCATGGGAATCGTGGCGCTCAGCTGAGCCAGCAATTCAGAGCTGGTGTGGGCATCGTGGATCGGTGTGGCGATCACGCCGGGTGCGACTGCGTTGACGCGAATACCGTCGCCGACCAACTCCTTGGCCAGGGCGCGGGTCAACGTCGAAATGTAGGCCTTGCTCGACGAATACAGCCCCGCGCCCATGCTGCCGCCACTGCGCGCCGCCTGCGACGTCAGGTTGATGATGCAGCCGCCACCCTGCTGGCGCATGTGCGGTACGACATAGCGGCACAGCGCAATCATGGAGCGCGCGTTGAGGTGGAACACCTCGTCGATCAGCGCGTCACTGGCTTCGACCAGGGGTGTCCTCCTGACGAATCCCCCCGCGTTATTGACCAGCACGTCGATGCGGCCAAAGTGCCGATGCACCTCTGCGGCCAGCCGTTCGATCTGCGCAGTGTCAGACACATCGGCGCGGAACACCGCGCCGCCGCCACCGGCGGCCTGCACACGGGCCAGGACGGCGTCCGCCTGCTCAGGGTGCGAATGGCAATGCACGGCGATGCGGGCGCCCTGCGCTGCGAAATCTACAGCCGCTGCGGCACCGATCCCAGAACTCGCACCGGTGATCAACACCACCTTGTTCTTCAAGTCATCCATACTTGAAACCGGTATCAGTGGCTGTGGGGCCGGTGCAGCTTGCACTCCGGATTGAGCCGCACACCGAATCCAGGCTGGTCCAGTGCCGAGGCCTTCATCCGGCCACCTTGCGGCACCGGCTCGTCCAGAAGCAGCGGGTTGAACATCGGCACAACCTGATCGGCCTTGGGCGCCATCATCAGGAATTCAGCGAATGGGCTGTTATGGCGGGTGATGACGAAATGGTAGCTGTAGACAGATGACCCATGTGGTACCACCATGCTGCCGTGGGCGTCGGCCAGCGCCGAAATTTTGATGAGCTCGGTCATCCCACCGCACCAGCCGACATCCGGCTGGATCAGGTCGCAGCAACCCATCTCGAGCAACAGTCGGAACCCCCAGCGTGTGGCCTCGTGCTCCCCGGTGGTCACCATCATGCCGGCTGGCACTTGGCGGCGCAGTTGCGCATAACCCCAGTAGTCGTCCGGCGGCAGTGCTTCTTCGATCCACTTCAGGCCATGCGGATGTGCGGCCTGCGCCAGTCGGGTGGCGTAGTTGATGTCGAGGCTCATCCAGCAGTCGTACATGAGCCAGAAATCCTTGCCGACACGCTGGCGCATGTCAGCAAGTTTTTCGATATTCTTGTGCAGGCCTTCTTCACCTTCCGCCGGGCCATGCTGCAGCGGCATCTTGCCGCCAATGAAGCCCATCTGCTGGGCCAGGTCGGGGCGGGCCCCCGTGGCGTAGAACACCAGTTCGTCGCGCACCGGGCCGCCCAGCAACTGGTGAACCGGCTCCTTGCGCACCTTGGCCAACAGGTCCCACAAGGCCAGGTCGACACCCGATATGGCATTGATCACCACACCCTTACGCCCATAGTAGAGCGTGGCGAAATACATCTGGTCCCACATCTTCTCGATGTCGGTGACGCGTTGGCCCTCGAGAAAACGTGCCAGGTGTTTTTCGACGATGAATGCGCCGATCTCGCCACCGGTCGTAACGGCAAAACCAACCGTTCCGTCACTGGCCTCGATCTCCACCACCAAGGTGCCCAGCACATTGATCCCAAAGGACTGGCGGCTCTGTCGGTATTCGGGGTAACGCGCCATCGGCGTGGCGATGTGGTCGTCTATCCAGTGATCCTTGCCCTGGTCGTGGTAATCGGCGCCACCACCCCGGACGGTGAAGGCGCGCACATGCCGGATGGTGGGAGTACCCATGGGTTTGTCTCGCTAGTTGTCAGGTCAATAGGATTCAGAACACGCACGCACTGGTGTGAACGGGCAGGCAGGCAGTCGGATCCAGTTTAGCAAGTTTGGCGCGTGGCCAGCAACAGGCTGATTTTGCCTGCCGAGACCGAGCCCTCACTACGTCATCTTGGCACCCACTGCGGCCAAACCGGCGCTAGCCACTTCCAGGTCTTCGTCGCCAGAGCCTGAACTGAATTGGACCCCATCATCGAGTCAGAGTTGACGGTAGTTTAAGACGGCGGCCTCCATGGTGTTGCTGATGCGCCAACGCAACACGTGCCTGGCAAGCCGGTCCCGCGCGAACAGGCTGTCATCCAAACTACCACCGCATTCTTGTACTACGCAGAGTCCTGGCTGAGCGCCTAATTCACTGCAGGTGCGGAGTCTTTGGGCACAAGCACTGTCATAAAATACCGGTACCTTAGGTACAGCCGCCTCGCATCCCACCTCGCTTGGTATCATTGATTCGTGACTGCTTTCGCTGCGGCGGATGCTTTTCCCGCGCCGTGGTCAGGCAAGGTTTTGGCCGCTAGCCCTTTGCCAGCATACCTTTTGTGCTACGAATATGATAGCGTAATGATGACTACGAGTGACCGCAAGCCTTTTGAAATTGCGCGCGATGCGTTGAAGCAGATCTCGGCGCGCAAAATGCTACCCACGCCTGCCAACTACCAGGCGATTTACAACGAGATTGCGGGTACCCCCAATGACCCCCCGTTTCCGCTGGAGCGCCTGCGCGACATCGCTCGTGCCCTGCCGGCCAAGACGCCCGGCCAGCTCAAACAGCGTGCGCTATTTGAATCTGCCATTGGCCAGCTCAGTTGGTCAGGTGTCAAGAATGCCCTCGTCGCTTACGGTGGCTTCACACCAGCGGCGGCACCCCATGGCGCTGGCGCGTCGCTCGTCCCCGGCTCGGTCACCCCGGTCCCAGCGCAAAGTGCACCTGCGCTCACTGCTGAGTTTCTGGCCCAGATCGCCCGCATGATCGAGTTCATGATGCCCGCCTTGGGCGACGAGGACGAGCGCTTTGGCGAACAGGCCCGAACCCTTCTGGTGGCCATGCGTCGCCCGGCGGCCGAATCAGACGTCGGCGCAGTGAAACTAATGCTGGCCAACTTCAGCCACCGGGTCTCTTTTGCCGCTGAGGAGCAGCTTGAAGTCAAGTCCACACTGCTCAAGCTGTTGCAACTGATCATCCAGAACATCGGCGCGCTGTGCGTGGATGACCGTTGGCTCAAGGGTCAGACTGACGCGCTGATCGCTGCGGCCATGCCGCCCCTGACCCTGCGCCGGCTCGACGACGTGGAGCGCCAGCTTAAAGATGTGATCCTCAAGCAGTCGCAAGCCAAGGAGCGGCTGCTCGATACGCAGACTGAAATGCGACAAATGCTGGCCGTGTTTGTCGAGCGGTTGTCACACATGACCGAATCCACCAGCGCCTACCAAGGCAAACTGGAAGAAACCGCACGCCTGATCGAGCAGGCCAAATCCTTCGCCGAGATCACGCCGGTCTTGAAGGAGATTGTTGGAACCACCCGCACCATAGCCAGCGACAGCCTGTCGGCACGAGATCAGTTGCGCGACATGCAAGGGCGGGTCGAGGCCTCGGAGGTCGAACTTGCCAAACTGCACCAACAACTGGACCGAATCAGTGCCCAAGCCCGGCACGACCCGCTCACCGGCGCGCTGAACCGCAAGGGTCTGGATGAAGCATTGGAGCGGGAAGTGTCGAGTGTGCGCCGAAAAGGGCTGCCGCTGTGCATAGGCATGCTTGACATTGACAACTTTAAGTCGTTGAATGACCGGCTGGGACATGCTTCAGGGGACTCGGCGCTGACCCACTTGGCCAATGTAGCGCGCGAGGTCATGCGACCGCAGGACTCTCTGGCCCGCTACGGCGGCGAGGAATTCGTGCTTCTGCTGCCCGACACCACACTTGACCATGGTATTGAGGCCATGACGCGACTGCAACGTGAGCTGACCAAACGGTTTTTCATGGCTGGCAGTGAGAAGATCTTGATCACCTTCAGTGCCGGTGTGGCGCAGTTGGGCGAGGAGGAGAGTGGCAGCGAGGCGATCCGGCGCGCTGACCAGGCCATGTATCTGGCCAAACGGGCAGGGAAAAACCGGGTGCTGGGCGCCTGAGCGCCAAACTTATAAGGGGCTGTCTCCATGCGTTATTTGCTGCTTGGCCTAGTGATGTTTCTGGGCGTGCATTCTGTGCGCATCTTTGCCGAGCACTGGCGCAACCAAGTCAGAGCGCGCCTGGGCCCGGCGGCCTGGAAAGGCCTTTACAGCCTGTTTTCTCTCGCTGGGTTGGCCCTGTTGATTTGGGGTTTTGGCCAGGCGCGGCAACAGCCTGTGCAGCTCTGGAACCCACCCACGGGCATACGGCACCTGGCGTCTGTGCTGATGCTCGCGTCGTTCGTGCTGCTGGCAGCCAGCTACGTGCCAGGCAACCGCATCAAGGCCCGCCTGCGCCACCCCATGGTGCTGGCGGTAAAGTTCTGGGCGTTGGCTCACCTGCTGGCCAACGGCACGGCGGCGCATGTGCTGCTGTTTGGCGCTTTCCTCGGCTGGGCCGCACTTGATTTTCGGGCCGCCCGGCAACGTGACCGCCGTCAGCACATTCGCTATCCTGAGGGCACCACGGGCGCGACAGGTGTCACGGTGGCTCTTGGCGTGGCGGCCTGGATCGGCTTCACCCTCTGGTTGCATGGTCTGCTGATCGGTGTCAGTCCGCTGGGTTAGCCATGAGCATTCGCAACCTGGACTCGCTGTTTGAGCCCCGCTCAATCGCGGTGTTCGGGGCTTCACAGCGCGCCGGGAGCGTTGGCGCAACGGTCTGGCGCAACCTGAGTGGGAGCGGTTACGCCGGCCCGGTGTATGCCGTCAACTCTCGCCCAGGAGCACTGGGAGAGCAAATCGCCTATACACGGGCAGCCGATTTGCCCACGGTACCTGAGCTCGCCGTCATCTGCACCCCGCCAGCCACTGTGGCGGGGCTGATCGACGAGCTGGCCCGATTGGGCACCCGCGCCGCCGTGGTCATGACCGCCGGCATGGACGAAAAGCAAAAACAGGCCATGCTAAATGCAGCACGGCCACACCTACTGCGCATCATCGGGCCAAACTGCATCGGTTTGCTGGCGCCGCACAAGGGCCTGAACGCCAGCTTTGCCCACGTGAATGCGCAACCGGGGGAGCTGGCCTTTGTGTCGCAGTCGGGGGCGCTGGTCACGGCCATGCTGGACTGGGCGCGGGGTCAGGCCATCGGCTTCTCGCATTTTGTGTCACTGGGTGAGCATGCTGACGTCGATTTTGGCGACATGCTCGACTTCCTGGCCAATGACCCGAAGACACGCGCCATCCTGCTTTACGCCGAGTCCATTGAGTCGCCACGCAAATTCATGTCGGCGGCCCGCGCTGCCGCGCGCAACAAACCGGTGATCATCGTCAAGGCCGGCCGATCGCCCCAGGGCCAGCTGGCGGCGGCCTCGCACACCGGGGCGATGGCGGGTTCAGACCTGGTGTTTGACGCGGCCATTGCCCGGGCAGGCATGCTGCGCGTCAACACGCTGCAAGAGCTGTTTCTGGCGGCAACCACACTTTCACGCTTTCGGACCAACACCAGTGACAGCCTGACCATCCTGACCAACGGCGGTGGCGCCGGCGTCATGGCGGCTGATGCAGCGGCCTTTGCCGACGTGCCGCTGGCCACCTTGAGCGAGGCAACGCGGCAAAAGCTCGATGCTGTGCTGCCCGCCAACTGGTCGCACAGCAACCCGGTGGACATCATTGGTGACGCGCCGGTAACCCGCTACCAGCAGGCGCTGGCCATCCTGAATAGCGACCCCAACACCGGTGCGCTGCTGTTCATCCACGCCCCCACCGCGATCGTAGCAAGCGCCGACGTTGCCCAGGCCCTGGTGCCGCTGGCTCAGCACGACCCCCACATGGCGCCGCGGTTGATGAGCTGCTGGCTGGGGGATGCTGCGGTGGCGCAGGCGCGGAAAATCTTTCAGGACGCCGGCGTGGCCAGCTACGACACGCCCGAGCAGGCGGTGCGGGCTTTCTCCATGTTGCTGCGCTACCGCCACAACCAGAGCGAGCTGACTCAAGCGCCACCCGCCACGCTGGCCAACCAGCGGCCCGACAGCGCCAGCATCCGGCACATTGTGCAAACCGCGCTGGCCGCCGGGCGCACCCTGTTGAGCGAACCCGAGGCCAAGGCCGTGCTGCAGGCCTGTGGTATCCCGGTGGTGGCTACGCAGCGGGTCGCTGCCACGGCTGACGCCGCCGCCCAGGCTGCCACCGCGTTGGGCTATCCCGTGGTGCTGAAGATATTGTCGGATGACATTTCGCACAAGTCAGACGTCGGCGGTGTCGCCCTGAACTTGGCCCGCGGGTGCAACAGCAACTGCCGCTGGCACGGGTTCAGGGATTTACTGTGCAGCGCATGGTGCAACGCCGCCATGCACAAGAACTGATTGTGGGCAGCGCGATTGACCCCGTGTTTGGACCGGTGATCCTGTTCGGACAGGGCGGTACTGCGGTCGAGCTCATGGCCGACCGGGCCGTGGCCCTGCCACCGCTGAACGTGCCGCTGGTCCGTGCGCTGGTGGCGCGCACCCGGGTGGCCCGCCTCCTGGCGGGCTGGCGAGATACCCCGGCTGTTGACGCCGACGCCCTGCACAGCGTGCTGATGGCGGTGTCACAACTGTTGGCCGAGATCCCGGAAATTGCCGAGCTTGACATCAACCCACTGATCGTCAATTTTGAGGGTGCCATCGCACTGGATGCGCGCATCCGGCTCAGCGCGGCGGGTCCGGCTGGCGCCGACAATTTCGCCATCCGGCCCTACCCGGCACAACTGGAAGAGCAACTGCTGTGGCAGGGCCGGTCCATCTGCCTGCGCCCGATCCGCCCGGAAGACGAAGCCCAGCACATGGCATTCCTGCAAGCCCTTGATCCTGAAGACGTGCGGATGCGGGTGTTTTACAGCCGGCGCAGCATAGCGCGCAGTGAACTGGCCCGCTTGGTGCAGATTGACTACGCCCGCGAAATGGCGTTTGTGGCCCTGGCCGACGGCCCGAATGGGCAGGTACAGACCCTGGGCGTGGTACGCGCCATGACCGACCCCGACAACATCGAGGCCGAGTTTGGCGTGATCGTCCGCTCTGACCTCAAAGGCAGCGGGCTGGGCCTGTTGCTGATGCAGAAAATAATCGCCTACCTGCGCAGCCAGGGCACACAGCGCCTGGTCGCCACTGTGCTTGACTACAACGACCGCATGCTCAAGCTGGCCCGCGAACTGGGCTTTGAAGAGGGCGACATCGGCACAACAGACGACGGTGTGCACGGCATTCTGCTCAAGCTCACT
>RFWA01000360.1 GCA_009922295.1 Betaproteobacteria bacterium | reverse complement strand
TTCATCGAGCGCTTCAGCGCTGATGTGCAGGTGCGCCAAGACCGCTTGGACGTGGCAGAGCGGGGACAATAGGCTCCTAGATAGATACGAGAAACATGGCTTTATTACAAATTTCCGAGCCCGGCGAGTCGCCAAATCCGCATCAGCGGCGCATTGCCGTGGGTATCGACCTGGGCACCACCCACTCGCTGGTGGCTTGTGTGCGGCATGGCGTTGCAGAGTGCCTGCCTGATGCACAGGGCGAGGTGATTCTTCCCTCGGTGGTGCGTTACCTTGAGGATGGCGGCAGAAAAATCGGTGCTGAGGCGCAAGCCGCGCTGGCACTAGACCCTGAAAACACCATCGCCTCGGTCAAGCGATTTATGGGTCGAAGTTTGCAGGATGTGAGCGGTGCCGACAAGCTGCCCTACAGGTTTGCCGACCGCCCAGGCATGCTGGGCTTGCACACGGTGCAGGGTGAGAAGTCGCCGGTCGAGGTCAGTGCCGATATTCTGGCGACCCTGCGCTACCGCGCGGAAGACACCATGGTTGACGACCTGTTTGGCGCGGTGATCACCGTGCCGGCCTATTTTGATGACGCACAGCGCCAGGCCACCAAGGATGCGGCCCAACTCGCCGGTCTGAATGTGCTGCGTCTGATTAACGAGCCGACCGCTGCCGCCATTGCCTATGGCCTGGACAACGGCAGTGAAGGCACTTACGCCATCTACGACCTCGGCGGTGGCACCTTTGATGTCTCCATTTTGCGGCTGACGCGTGGCGTGTTCGAGGTGGTAGCCACCGGCGGCGATTCGGCTTTGGGTGGTGATGACTACGACCATGCCTTGGCCGACTGGGTGCTCGCGCAGACCGGCCGTACGGTGAACAGCCCGGCTGACAAGGCGTCTTTGAAGCAGGCAGCCCGGCGGTGTAAAGAGGCTTTATCTGCTACTGAATTTATAGCATTCGAAGCCCAATTGACGGGGTCTAAGCTCGTATTTGACGTCAAACGTACGGACTTTGAAGCGGCGACACAAGCCTTGACCGCGCGCACTCTGAACGCCGTGCGCAAGGCCTTGCGGGATGCGCATCTGGCAGTTCAAGATGTGCAGGGCGTGGTTTTGGTGGGCGGCTCGACCCGTATGCCACAGGTACAGCGGGCGGTCGCCGCCCATTTTGGCAGAGAGCCCTTGACCAACCTCAATCCGGACGAAGTGGTGGCACTGGGGGCGGCCTTGCAGGCCAACCAATTGGCCGGCAACAGCGCCGATGGGGATTTGCTGCTGCTGGACGTGATTCCCCTGTCGCTGGGCTTAGAGACCATGGGCGGCTTGGTAGAGCGCATCGTGCCCCGTAACGAGACGATTCCGACCGCCAAGGCGCAGGATTTCACCACCTACCAGGACGGTCAGACCGCGCTGGCGCTGCACGTGGTGCAGGGTGAGCGCGACTTGGTGGCCGACTGCCGCAGTCTGGCCCGCTTTGAGCTTCGTGGCATTCCGCCCATGGCGGCAGGCGCGGCACGGATTCGCGTCACCTTTACGGTGGACGCGGACGGCCTGCTCAGTGTCAGTGCGGTGGAGCAGGGCAGCGGGGTTCAGGCGCAGATCGACGTCAAGCCGTCTTATGGCCTGGGCGACGACCAGATTGCCCGCATGTTGCAGGACAGTTTTACCACCGCCGAAGCCGACATGCTGGCCCGCGCGCTGGTGGAGGCCCGTGTCGATGCTGACCGCATGCTGTTAGCGACCCAGAGCGCGCTGCGCGCGGATGGTGATTTGCTGGCAGCAGTCGAACGCGATGCCGTCGACGCCCTGATGGCCGCCTTGCGTGCCACCGTGGCGTCTGATGACGCTGCCGAGATTGAAGCATCAACCCAAGCGCTGGCCAAGGGCACCGAAGCCTTCGCTGCGCTGCGCATGAACCGCGGCATACACAAGGCCTTGGCCGGAAAAAATATTGCAGCGGTCTGAAGCCGTCTGCACGGAACCTATTTATGCCCATCATCAAGATCTTGCCGCACCCCGAGTACTGTCCGAACGGCGCTGAAATCACCGCCCCTGCTGGGACGTCAATCTGCGAGGCGCTGCTCGACCACCAGATCAACATCGAGCACGCCTGCGACATGAGCTGTGCCTGCACCACCTGCCATGTCATCGTGCGAGAAGGTTTTGGTTCACTCAATGAGGTGGACGAAAACGAAGAAGACCTGCTGGACCGAGCCTGGGGCCTGGAGCCTAACTCGCGTCTGAGTTGCCAGGCATTTTTGGCCCAGAAAGATGTGGTTGTGGAGATTCCCAAATACTCCATCAACCACGCCAAAGAAGTACATTGAGGCAAGGGTAAGACCATGCGTCAAATTTTCCTGGACACCGAGACCACCGGCCTGTCTCCTGACAACGGCGACCGGGTGATCGAAATCGCCTGTGTCGAATTGTTTAACCGCAAACCGACTGGTAACAATCGCCATTACTACGTCAACCCTGGGCGCGACAGCCATGAAGAGGCGCTCAAGGTGCACGGCATCACCAGTGAATTTCTGAGAAACAAACCTGCGTTCGAGGCCGTGGCAGATGATTTTTTGGCTTATGTGGCCGGCGCTGATGTGCTGATCCATAACGCGCCATTTGACGTCGGCTTTCTCAACAAGGAGCTGTCGTTGATGGGCCGCCCCACGTTCATCAGCCAGGTGGGGCAGGTCATCGACACACTGGTCATGGCCAAAGACCTGTTCCCCGGCAAACGCAACTCGCTGGATGCCCTGTGTGACAGGCTTGAGGTGGACCGGTCCGGCCGGACACTGCATGGCGCTTTGCTCGATGCCGAACTGCTGGCCGATGTCTATATCAACATGACACGCGGCCAGGATGCTTTGCTGATCGAGCCGACGACCAAAGAATCCGCCGGACCCGCCATGGAAAGCGTCGACCTGAGCAGCTTCACGCTGACAGTGCCGGCTGCCAGCGAGCAAGAGCTGGCAGCCCATGAGGACCTGCTCAATCAGTTGGACAAAGCCAGCGGCGGCAAGACCGTTTGGCGCCTGGCAGCCTG
>RFWA01000359.1 GCA_009922295.1 Betaproteobacteria bacterium | reverse complement strand
GGCGCCGCACTTTTGGTAGCGCTGGCCCTCGTCTTCCATGTGCTTTTTCATGGTGTTGGCGCGAAAGACCACATTGAAATCGGGTGTGTTGAACTTTTCCAGCGCCTCGGCCCGGTCCAGGTAAGAGCCGTAGTTGAGCTTTTCGTAGAGGCGGGTCTCGCTGAACTTGTGCTGCGAATAGGGCTTGACCACCAGATAGTCCAGCCCGATCTCGTCGCGGCAGATTTGGGCCAGGGTCTCCATCTCATTGGCGTTTTCGGGCAGCAGCAGGGACTGCACGCCGATGTTGCAGTGCAGGCCCCGTTCGCGCCGGGCTTTGACCGCGCGCTTGAGGTTGTTGATCACACGCTCAAAATCACGCTCCTTGGTCCGGTGGATCTTGGCGTAGCTGGCAGCGGTGCCGGCATTGAGCGAGACCTTGATCCAGGACGTGAGCGGCAAAGATTCGTCAATGAAGCGGTCGGTGAGGGCCGTGGCGTTGGTGGTGAAGGCCACGTCAATGCCAGCGTCTTTGGTGGCGCTCACCATTTCATTGATGTCTTTGTGCAAGAGGGGCTCGCCTTCACCAGCGTACATCACGCTTTTGACGCCCAATCGCCCCATCTCGGCCAGCCGGGTCTTGAGCATACTCAGTTCAAGCCGGTCGCTGTTGTAACCGATGTAATCAACCGCGCAAAAGGTGCAGCGGTGGTTGCAGGCTCCCAGCGGCGAGATTTCGACGTAAATCGGGTAGACCGACTGCGCCCGGCCCCAGTCGTTGCCGGCGGCCAGGTACTGGCTGACCCGCTGCGGGTGAAAAATCAGCTTGTGACTGTCGATGCGAAAGTTATCTGACATGATGGCCTCAGGAATAGGCGCCTTTGAGCAGGCCCAGAGCACGAGTATCCAAGCCTATGACCAAAAATAAAGCCAGATTAGCGTTGTGAAACAGGTCCTTTTCAGGGCTCAGTTTCCGGGTCAACTCAGATGGGCAGCGCATCCAGCAAAAACTGATCGACCGCTTCGCTGGCCCGGGGTGGCGAAAAACCCAGTTTGCCCAGACCGCTGCAGTCGAGTGCCGCATACCGCGGACAAAAGCCAGAGGGTCGGTATCCGACGCTGGCAGGGCACACCAGTTCAGCGGGGGCCTGCAGTGACCTGGCCATGTAATTCGCCAAATCGGCATAACTGTGATCTTCGGCAGCCGACACATGATGAAGACCGGACGTTCGAGTGCGCGCTATCTGGCGCACCACCGCCACGGCAAAGGCCACGGACACTGGGGCCACAGCCATGTCTGAATAGGGCCGAATCACATTTCCTGACAACAAGTCATGCTTCCAGCCCAAGAACAGGGCATTATTGAATGCGATCACCTTGCTCAAGCGAATGACAGCCACGCCGCTGCCTAGAGCCAGGAGACGGTGCTCAAGTTCCAGCTTCTGCCGCCCATATTCGCACGTCGGCCGGGTGGCATCCGTTGTCTTGGCGAATGCCGATGCGCCGTCAAAAACGGTGCTGCTCGACAGACAGACCACGAATGCGCCCTGATCCTTCAATCTCTGCGCCAGCGCAAGCGGCTGCAAGACATTGACATGGCGCGTAACCTCAGGCCGGGCCTCGCAGTCCTGGATCGAGGTCACGCCGGCGGCGAACACCACAGAGGAAAACTCTTGCTGGGGCAAGCGCCATTGATCCGCTGGTTCAGACAGGTCAAGATGAAAGCCTTGTTGGCCAAGGGTCTGGCGACGTCGCGAGGTGTACCAGACCGGCACAGCACCCGAGTTTCCCGTTGCCACCAAGGCTCGGCCCAGCGTACCGTCACCACCGATAACCAGCATGGACTTGCCACCATGGCAGGGATGCGAACCGGCAAGAAGGCTCATTGGCGTGCAGGTGGCTCGATGAAACACCGACCAAGCCCTGAGAGGCGTCCTATGACCGATCGGGCAATATCCGGTCGCAGCGGTACCAACATCGGGATATTGGCCGGGACCTGATCAGGGCCCACAATGGGACGGCCCATGTGGCTACGACCAGAGCGACCCGGGTCTTCATCGACAAAACATTGCAGGCGCTGGCCCACCAGTGAAGCCAGCCAAGTGGCGGAAATACTGGAGCCAAAAATGGCCACTTGACCCTCGGTGGCCTGGGCCTGTGACGCCAGATCAGCAAGCCAGGCCAGATGCGCTTGTGCCGCCATCACACCACTATCCGAGTTGGGGGCTTCTTCCGGGATTTCAGTCGTAGGAGCCACCATTTGACGACACAGCAGGGTCAGCTCCTTGGCAACACACTTGTCAACCAAGCGCTCAACAACAAACCCCGCCCGCGTGACCGCATTGGACAAAGTCACGGCGGAGAAATGGCTGCAATGATCGGCAATGAGCAAATCAAACGGGGAGTTCATCAGATCAGGCACTTGAATGAGCAAATGAGCACCGGGCCGCATCAACGGAATGACCGAAGCCAAAAAGCTCACCGGGTCGACCACGTGCTCCAAGGCATGCACCAAAACCACTAAATCGAACTGCCGGCCTAATGCTGCCATTGGTCCCACATGGAGCTTGGCCACGCCAGGGATTGCCTCTATCGCCAACTTGTTTCTTTCATCGAGCTCACAACCCGTCATGGTCCAGCCGGGCTGGGAGGCGCCAAAAGCCTTGAGAAAGGCACCATTGCCGCAGCCGATGTCGAGCAACTCGCCCTGTTTTGGCAACAGCCCCCAACCAGCGAGCCAAGCGGCTATTCGCGCGGACCGGGCCATGCCGGCGCCAGCGCCAAGGTCAAAACTGATCTGTTCCGCCCCGCCGGATTGACCGTACATCGCATAGTCCGCATAAATCTGCTGAATGTCAGTGTGCAAAGCCGGGGTGATCAACTTTTGCACGGTGTCACAGGATTGGCAGAATGCCAAGTTCGGTGCGGACGGCCATGCGCGACAGTCCGAGGTCACTTGACTGCGCAACACTGCGGTGGGCAGCGGGCTCAGGGGCCCGTCACAGAGGTGACATTTGACAGTGGCTGCCACCGGTCAAGCCCTCATCATGCTCAGATACTGCTGCCCGCGGCCGAACGCG
>RFWA01000358.1 GCA_009922295.1 Betaproteobacteria bacterium | reverse complement strand
GCTGACCTCCGTTTCCCTGCAGGAAACATTAGCTGGTTAAAGCTGTTTGATTAACCTTCCGCGTCACGGCTAGACCGTTTGGCGGATGCGTCTGTGGCGTTGGAAGGGCCTAGTACGGAGAGAATTGTGCCATCAATACATTGGCGTCAGCTTACGCAAGCATCAGCTGGCGAATCTGTTGCAGGGCAGCGGGGTCTTCCATCGTGGTCAGGTCGCCCGGATCGCGACCCTCGCAGACCGCCTGCACCGCCCGCCGCAGCAACTTGCCGCTGCGCGTCTTGGGCAGCGCCGTCACGAAAAGCACACGCGCAGGCCGCGCCACCGCCCCCAGGTCGCGGTCCACCAGCTTCATGATTTCACCCTCGAGCCGCAGCCGCGCGGCGGCATCCGTCAGGCCGCTCGCATCCTTGGCCACGGCAAAAGCCATGGCGACCTGCCCCTTGAGTTGATCAGCAACCCCTACCACCGCTACCTCAGACACATTGGGATGGGCTGAAATGCTCTCCTCGATTTCGCGGGTACCCAGTCGGTGCCCAGCCACGTTGATCACATCGTCGGTCCGGCCGAGGATGAAAAAATAGCCATCGTCATCCTTGATACCCCAGTCGAAGGTGCTGTAGATCAGTTTGCCCGGCACGCTGGACCAATAGGTCTTAACAAAGCGCTCGTCATCGCGCCAGACCGTTTGCATGCAGCCCGGGGGCAAAGGCCCTTCGATCGCCACCACCCCTTTCTGGTTGGGCGCTGTGAGCTCCGCGCCCGTTTGGTCGTCGAGCAACTTGACCTTGTAGCCGTACATCGGAATCCCGGGGCTGCCATATTTACTGGGCGTCTTCTCGACGCCATTGGCAATGGTCAGGATCGGCCAGCCACTTTCAGTCTGCCAGTAGTTGTCGATGATGGGTACGCCCAGGCCGTCGGCGATCCAGCGCGCTGTTGGCTCGTCCAGCGGTTCGCCCGCCAGAAACAGGGCCCGCAGACTGGATAAATCGTATTTTTTCAACAACGCTGGGTCCTGTTTTTTCAGCACGCGAACCGCCGTGGGCGCGCTGAACATGACCGTCACCTTGTATTTTTCGACCAGGCTCCACCAAATGCCCCCATCGGGCCTTGTGGGCAAGCCCTCGTACATGATGGTGGCCATGCCGGCAATGAGCGGCCCGTAGATGATGTAACTGTGGCCCACCACCCAACCGATGTCGCTGGTAGAGAAATAGGTTTCGCCCGGCTGGCCACAAAAAATATGCTTCATGCTGGCTGCCAGGGCCACGGCGTAGCCGCCCGTGTCGCGCTGCACGCCCTTGGGCTTGCCAGTCGTCCCGCTCGTGTACAGGGTGTAGCTGGGGTGCGTCGCTTCAAGCCACTCACAATTCACCACCGTATTCAGGTGCTGCTCGCGCAGGGCCCCCCAAAGGTGATCACGTCCAGCTGTCAGTGCCATAGCCGCCAACTGGCGGTCCACCAGCAGCACCGCGTCGGGTTGATGGCTGGACAAGCGGATGGCCTCATCCAGCAGCGGCTTGTACTCAACCACCTTGCCGCTGCGTGAACCCGCATCAGCACTGATGATCAGCCTAGGTGATGCGTCCTCGATACGCGATGCCAGCGAGCCCGAAGCGAAGCCGCCAAATACCACCGAATGAATGGCGCCAATGCGGGCGCAGGCCAGCATGGCAAAAGCGGCCTCGGCAATCATGGGCATGTAGATCAAAACCCGGTCCCCTTTCTGCACACCCAATTCACGCAGCACGGCGGCCATACGCTGAACCTCAGCGTGCAATTCGCGATAGGTGTAGACCCGCTCCTGATTGGTTTCCGTCGACACAAAGATCAGCGCGGCCTGCTCAGGGCGATCGGCCAGGTGACGGTCCACCGCGTTGTGGCACAGGTTGGTGGTTCCACCGACAAACCACTTGGCAAACGGCGGTTGGCTGTAATCGCAAATCTGCTGCGGAGGTACCTGCCAGTCAATCAGTTGCGCCTGCTCTGCCCAAAAAGATTCGGGATCGGCGATGGAGCGGTGATGGAACTCCGAGTAGCTTGTCATGATGGTCTCCGATCGATGCAATAAACTGAATTCATAATTATGGTTAATCAGCTTGCAATAGCCTGACTCGTCTCATGTCTGTGGCCGCCTGGGCCTGGAGCTCCCACTGTCGGATGATTCACGCTACTTGATCAGCGCCTGCACTGCCTTGAAGGCTTGGTGTTCGGCGGAGCGCAACCACTCAAAAGCCACCATTTCAGTCGTGACCAATTCAGCCCCAGCCCCCGCCAAGCGGTCAAAAGCGGCATCTCGGTTGCGCTCGGTGCGGGACGTGCAGGCGTCGGTGACGACCCAGACGTCGAACTCGTCTTCCAACAGATCCAGGGCCGTCTGCAACAGGCAGATGTGAGCCTCGCAGCCAGCAATGACGACCGTATTGCGCGGAGGTGGCCCGGCCAAGGGCTTCTGCAGGTGCTTGGGCAGGCTGCGGGCATTGCCGGAAGGCGCTTTGCTTGGGGGGCGCAGCCACTCCCCCAGGCCTTCCTCAACCGCGCTAAATTGCATTTTGCTTAAGGTGTCACCACACAGTGCCTTGATGGCCGGAAGATTAGCCCCCAGGCCGGACGGGTTCTGTTCGGTCCCCCACACGGGCACCCCCATCAGGCGTGCCAACTCACCCAGACGCACCGCATTGGCCGTGACGGCCTCGGCTTCCCACATCACCGGCATCAAGCGTATTTGATAGTCAACCAGCACAAGCTGGGCGTCGGCAGCTTCTAACAACATGGCGAGCTTTCTTGGAAAAGTGGCTTGGCACCCTTGGGCGTCAATCTCGAAAATACTACAAAAATAATAGCTAAAAACCTATATATCACGGGGCTTAGCTGCCAATTTTGATCACAGTTCGGCCGCGCACGCGCCCTGCCATCAGCTCATGGGCGCGGGCCACCGCACCCTCGAGCGGCACCTCCTGCACCATGGCCTCGAGCAAGACCGTGTCCAAGTCACGAGCGAGCCGGTCCCAGGCGCGTTGCCGGCGGGTCAGCGGCGCCATCACCGAGTCAATGCCTGCCAAGGTCACGCCACGCAGAATGAAGGGCATG
>RFWA01000357.1 GCA_009922295.1 Betaproteobacteria bacterium | reverse complement strand
ATTGAGCTCGGACAGGTCGACGCTGACGTCGTCGTCCTTCAGGTGCACCTCGGTGAAAGGGTGCTGGCGCAGCACATAGTGGAGCTTGGTGCTGGCATGGGCCCACAGCGCCTGGCCGTTGCTGAGCAAGAAATTGAAAGTGCCATGCCGTGCGATCTGCGGCACCAGTTCAGCCAGCGTCAGCGTCAGCTCATCGACGCTGGGCACGCCGGCGTGGGACTTGGCCAGCTCCTGCAGCAGCCAGCAAAATGCCAACTCGCTGTCGGTGCTGCCCACCGGGTGGAAATTGCCGTGCAACGCGGGCGCATAGTCTTTCAGGTCGCCATTGTGCGCAAACACCCAGTAGCGCCCCCACAGCTCGCGCACAAAGGGGTGGCAGTTTTCCAGATTGACGGCGCCCACCGTGGCCTTGCGCACATGGGCCACCACGTTGTGACTTTTGATTGGGTAGTTGCGCAGCATTTGCGCAATTGGCGAGGTGGCCGCGCCCTCCTTGTCGACAAAGTAGCGCACGCCCCGGCCTGGGTCGCTGCCATCGCTCTCAAAGAAGGCGATACCCCAGCCGTCGGCATGGTGGTCGGTACAGCCGCCGCGCTGGGAAAACCCCGTGAAGCTCAGGGTCAGGCTGGCGGGCAGTCGGCTGTTCATCCCAAGCAGTTGGCACATAGCCGGAGTGTACGGTGCTGGTGTCGTGCCGGCGGTTGTATGACTTTCTACGGGGTCTCAACTTCGGGGCTGGGTCCAGAGTTGGCCGCCAGTCGCCCAATTTTCCCGCTTCACGTCAGTGATCAGGATATCCACCGAGTCCGGCGATCCACCCAGTACCTCTACCGTGATGCGGGTGATCTCTTGCACCAGTCGGCGTTTTTGCTCGATGGTGCGACCCTCCATCATTTCAATGTGGTAGGTAGGCATAATAGTTCTCCATAGATAGGTTTGCGTACAAGCGTGCTCACGATTGGATGTTAAATGACAGAGAAGGTCACCATCGACGGCAAAGCCACATTATTTTGGCTCCTGTTGTGCGTAGGCATATTGGATGCACAGGCTTTGGGACTGGGTCGTATGCAGGGCACGGCATTGATTGGCCGCCCGCTCGACGTCTCGGTACAGATCCAGACAGACCCTGGTGAAGACAGCGCCGCCCTGTGCCTGGATGCGGAGGTGTTCCATGCCGATGCCCGTCAGGATCAGCGCTTGGTGCGCATCACGCTAGATGCCGTTGCAGCTGGTCAGATTGCCAACGCCCGTATCGTCTCCGCAACGCCAATCGACGAGCCGATCGTCACCGTGTTGTTGCGTGCCGGCTGCACCCAGAAAACCGCACGCCGTTATGTGCTGCTGGCCGACCCACCGGCCGAAGTACCTGCGCCAGTGGTCCCGCTGGTGTCACCGGTGGCGCAGGTCGGGCCTGTTGCGTCCGCGCCCGTCGTCCCCTCGTCTAACGCCACGGTGACGCCGTCGGCGACGGCTACCCCGGTGTCTAATGTGACATCGGCTGCCTTGAATGGCCAGCCCCTCCCACCTTCCAGCCCAGCTGCGACGGTCGCACCCAAGCCCGCCGCTCCCAATGACTTAGCGGCCGCCTTGCCGCCGGTGCCCGCGGTCAAACCAGCCAGTGTTGTTGCGGAGCCAAAACCTGTTGCCGCACCAGTTACCCCGCCAACTCCCCCTCAGGTTACCGCCCCGGTCGCCGGTCTGCCTGCACGTGCCGTGCTGCCTGCTGGCCCTCGGCTGACTTTGAGCCCGGCTGTGCCGGGTGCGGAGCATGTTGACAAAGCGCTCGCTGGCGCGGCGCCGCCCGCCTTGGCGCCAGCATCTGCAGCCGTGGTGCCAGTGGCCGCAGGCGCCGTGGCAGCGCAAAAAATCCAGACACTGGAGCGCGACATGAAAGCAGCGCTGGCCCACGCAGCACGACTAGAGACAAGCCTGACCGACATGAATACCCGGCTGCAGCAAGCCGAGTCCCAGCGCTGGCCGTCCGGGCTCATGTACGGACTGGTGGTTATGGTGTTCGCCTGTTTGCTCGCTGTCGGCTGGCTATGGAACCGTTTGCGTCGCCTTCAGGCTGAGCGTGGCGACTGGTGGAACCATTCGGTCAGTCCCCAGAACGACCGGGCTGTCGACCTGGACAGGTCAATGGCCCCAACCATGGCTGGCGCAGCGACGGTGTCAAGCCAACCATCGCCGCTAACTGAGTCGGTTCAGTCGTTCGAACTTCAGCGCGAGCCGTTTTATCCCGGGACCGACCCGTCGCAAGACCGTGCCGCCCCCTTGACAGAGCCAACATTGGCTGCCGCCGAATTGTCGCTTGACTTGGACAACCTGATTGACTTTGAATCGAGTCAAGTCAAAAAGCCGCCTGCGCCCTGAGCCTGTGGGCGGGGCGCTGTTCAGCCCTGTCTGGCGACCAGTTCTGCCCCAACAGCTGAATGACGGGGCATGTTCTGGCCTTATCGATTGATGGTAACTGGCATTATGCGCAAACTGGTCCAGTGTTTACTATGGCAGCCATGCCGATCACCTACCTCAAACGGGCCCAGCCGCCTGTAGCCACCCATGACGCCGCCACCGCCGAAACGGTACGCACCATGCTGGACGCCGTTGCAGCCGGTGGCGAGCCGGTGGCCCAGGCCTATGCCGCTGAGCTTGATGGCTGGCATGGACCGGTGGTGGTGGGCCCTGAGGCCTTTGCCCGGGCCGAGGCCGCGCTGAGCGAGGGCGTCAAGCAGGACATCCGCTTTGCGCGTGACCGGGTGCAGGACTTTGCAAGGCGCCAGCGCGATTCGATGCAGGAATTTTCTGCTGAACTGATACCCGGCCTGACGGTGGGCCAGGCCGAGCACGGCCCGGACTCACCGGTCTGGCTGATCACCAGCTCGCGGGCCTTGGGCGAGGAGGTGCTGGCCCTGGCCCCATCAGCGATTGCGGCGCTGCCAGCGCTGGCTCGCCAGGCGGCTGAAGCGGCCTGGCGTGACCACGCTGAGGTGGTGCTGGTCGACAGCCGCGAGGAAGCGGTGCAGGTCAGCGATAAATACGCCTGTGAACACGTGCAGGTGATGGCGCGGGACCTCGACTGGTGGCTGGCCA
>RFWA01000356.1 GCA_009922295.1 Betaproteobacteria bacterium | reverse complement strand
CGCCCACGGCCAGCGCGAACAGCGTGGCGCAAAAGCTCACCAGCAGTGAGATGCGAAGGCCAAACATCAACACCGACAGCAGGTCGCGCCCTTGGCCGTCTGTGCCCAACGGAAAGCGCGCCTGACCGCCTTCTAGCCAGGCCGGTGGAATACGTGAATTGATCAGCTCCAGAGCGGCCGGATCAAACGGATTTTGCGGTGCAATCCAGGGTGCCAGCAGCGCAACCAGCACAAACAGCAGTAACACCGCCGCAGCAACAATCGCTGTGGGCGACTGCCGGAAGCTGTAGACAAAATCGCTGTCAAGAAACCGGTGCCATGCACTGGGTGCAGGAGCGAGCAAGCCAGCCGGGGTTTGGTCCATCATCCGAGTCTCACGCGGGGATCAACCCAGAAATACAGCATGTCGACCACTGCGTTGATCGTGACAAACAACAGCGCAATCAATATCAAATAGGCGGCGATGACAGGGATGTCGGCGAAGGTAATGGCCTGAATGATCAGCAGGCCCAAGCCCGGCCACTGAAAAACGGTCTCGGTGATGATAGAGAAGGCGATTAATGCGCCCAACTGCAAGCCAGCCACTGTAATGACCGGGATCAGGGTGTTCTTCAGGGCGTGATGGAAGTAAATAGAACGGTCTCTAATGCCGCGGGCTCTCGCAAACTTGATGTAGTCGGTACGCAGCACTTCCATCATCTCGCTACGCACCAGGCGCATGAACAGTGTGAGCTGAAACAAGGCAAGGGTGATGGACGGCATGACGAGCGACTTCAGCCCTGTGATGGTCAACAGGCCGGTGCTCCAGTTGCTGAATTTCACGACCTCGCCCCTGCCATAGGCCGGCAACCAGTTCAGCTCTACGGAAAAAATGAGGATCAGAATGATGCCGGTCAGGAAGGAGGGAATTGACACGCCAATCAAGGACACCACCTGCATGCTTTGCGCCAGCCAGGAGTTACGCTTGATACCCGCATAGACCCCCATCGGGATGCCCACCCCCAGCGCTAGTACTGCGGCACACAGGCTGAGTTCGAGCGTGGCGGGCACGCGTGACATCAACAGCCGACCCACCGGCTCCAGATTGCGGTAAGAGATGCCAAACTCGCCTTGCAGTGCAAGGCTGATGTAGCTGTAAAAGCGAAACAGCAACGGTTGGTCGAGCCCTAAAGCCGCGCGCATCGCGTCTTTTTGCGCACCGGTTGCGGTCTCACCCAGCAGGTTGTTGACCGGGTCGCCGATGAAGTTGAACAGCAGGAATGAGATGAAGGACACGCCCAGCATCACCAGGGCGCCGTTCCAAAGACGGGTGGAGAGAAAACGCAGCATGGGCGGCTTGAGTTCACCCACCGTGCGGCAAGCCGCACGGTGAGGGGTCAATGAAACGGGGTGTCAGCTCAAGGGGCGGTGACCAGCCACAGGCGCAGTTGGTTGTCAGGCGCCTGCCGCAGTTCCACGCCCTTCTTGGACGCCCAGGTGATGGGCTGCTGGTGCAGGGGAATGTAGGCGATGTCAGCGCGCTCGATGGCTACTGCCTCGCCGATCAGGGCCTTGCGCTTGGCCGGGTCAAGTTCGGACGCAATCTTGGGCAACATGGCGTCAAAGGCCGGATTGGAGTAGCCGCCCGAGTTGAGTCCACCTTGCGTTTTAGACCGGGTGGCAGCAGTGTCAAACAGCACGGCATAGGCGTCGGCCATTGGCAAGCCTGCATGTCCGATCATGTAGAGGGAGACGTCCTGCGCGTTGAGGCGAATGTTCCACTTGGCCACCGGCTCAATTTGTGGCGTGATCTTGATCCCGACGCGACCGAGCATGGAAATGATGGCCAGGCAAATTTGCTCGTCATACACATAGCGGTCGTTCGGACATTGCAGGCCCACCGTGAACCCGTCCGGGTAACCGGCCTCGGCCAGAAGCTTCTTGGAGGCATCCGGGTTGAATGGCAGCAGTCGGGTGTTTTGGCCCAAGGGTGCTCCGTTGAGCGCCGGTGCGACTGTCATGCCCGCAGGCCAGGACACGCCACGCATGACAGAGCGCTTGATGCCTTCCACGTCAATAGCCTGGTAAAGGGCCTTGCGTACACGCAGGTCTTTGAACGGATTTTTGCCTTTCACGTCCGAGTACAGCAACTCGTCGCGGAACTGGTCCATGCCCAGAAAAATGGTGCGAAGCTCGGGGCCCTGCACCACGGAGAAAGCGCCCGAGCTGTTAATGCGCTGCACGTCTTGCAATGGCACGTTCACGGTGGCGTCCAGGGCGCCAGACAACAGGGATGACGTGCGGGTCGCGTCCGATTTGATCGGGGTAAAGTTCACTTCGGTCAGGTTGTGCTTGGGCTTGTCCCACCAGGTCGGGTTGGCCACCATCACAGTTTTGACATCGATCTCGCGCGACTTGAGCATGAACGGGCCAGTGCCGTTGGTGTTGCGGTTGGCGTGGTTCTCTTTTTTCTCTTTCAGGTCGCTGGCCTCCTTGGCATTGTTGGCTTCGCACCAGGCTTTGCTCATGATGGTGAGGTTCAGCAACTCATTGGCGAGCAACGGAAACGGGGCCTTGGTCTCTACGTCGACCGTGAAGGCGTCAACCTTTCGCACGTCTTTCACGTCGCCGAGGTTGAGCTTGGAGATGGAGCCGGGTGACTGGACCCTTTGCCAGCTGAAGACCATTGCGCCGCAGCTTGAAACGCCACACAGTGGGGCTGGTGGTTTGCCAGGATTCGGCCAGAGCTGGCTCAATTTCCATTTTTTCATTGAACCGCACCAGGCCTTCGTACACGTTGTTCATGAACGAATTGGTGAACGAATTGTTCGTGGAGTAGGGGTCCATGGACAGGGCGTCTGTGGACGCCGTCCAAGTGAAAGTCTTGGCCTGGACCGAGACTGATCCAAAGGCCACGGCAGCGGCTAGGCTGAGGACGAGAAGGTGTTTTTTCATGGGTTGATTTCCTTTATGAACTGTTTTCATCGGTGCAATTTGCGTGCCAGTGGGTCTAGTTGGCATGCCTTAGGGGAGAAATTTGATGAAGAGCCTTTGCCAGGTCGGTGGGCTGAGGCTCCTCATCGCTCAGATGCAACTGCCGCTCACAACCCA
>RFWA01000355.1 GCA_009922295.1 Betaproteobacteria bacterium | reverse complement strand
GAAATCAATGTGGTGGCGGGCGCCCACTTGGCCGGGCCGTACAACATGTCGGGCTCGTTGAGGTCAACAGCGGTGATTGCCGGTTACCAGTTCTTCGTGCCCTACCTGGTCGCGGCCTGGCAAAAGGTCTATGGCACGGTGTACAGCAAGGCCAGTGACGTGTTCAAGGACCCCTATGCGGGCTACATCGAAACGCTGCTGCCCAGCGCCACACTGGATTACACAACCCTGATCACCTCTGGCAAATTACCCTACGGCCCCAGCCCGACCCAGGCGCGGGATGCCATGTTCCAGCTGGCTTACCTCACCGATGCGCAGACCAACGATAACAATGGCTTGTACCTGGCCGGCAAAAAGAACGACTTGCTGGGCTGGAATCCCAAGTCCAAGCTGATGCTCTGCGGCGGCGCGGGTGACCCCACCGTGCCCCCAGCCCTGCATCAGGCGCCCATGAAGGCCGACTTTGACAGCCGCAAGCTGAGCAATGTCACCACGGTGGATGTGGACGCCTATGTGCAGGCCACGTACGGTCCTGGTGGCAAAGCACCAACCGATCCGACATCGGCTGCATTTGCCACCTATTACGCCGGCTACCACGGCAGCTACGAGCCACCCTTCTGCCATGCCCAAGCCAAGGGACTGTTTGACCTGGCCAGCGCCAACTGAGCCTCAGCGAAACCGCAACTTCATCACCAGGATGCTGATCGCCAGCGTCAGGGTGGTGGCGTTGGCGATGATGATGGGCCAGGCGCCCAGCAGCAGGCCGTAGACCAGCCAGCAGCTCACGCCCACGGTGAACACGCTGTACATGCCCAGCGAAACACCGCTGACGTCGCGGGTCTTAAAGGTGTGCCAGACCTGGGGCACAAAGCTGGCGGTTGAGATCACGGCAGCCAGGGTGCCGATGGTGTTGATCAGGGACATGGCCTTGGCTATGCCGCTTCAGCGCTCGGCGTAAGCCTGCCCCAGCGCCAGCAGCTCTGGGGTACCAATCAGGGCGTTAAGCTGGTCAAAGTCCAGCATGGCGTCGCGCATGGGCGCGGTGGTTTGGTGGCTGTGCAGCGAGGCGTAATAGCGTTGCAGGGTGTGGGCCACGGCGCGCGCCGTGCCGCCGGGAAAAATCACGATGCGGAAACCCCGCTGCCCCAGCTCATGGGCACTTTGCACCGGCGTCTTGCCGCCTTCGACCATGTTGGCCAGCAGCGGCACGCGCTGCGCAAAGCGCTGGCAGGCGGCATCCATCTGTTCCGGCGTGCGCAGCGCTTCAATAAACAGGGCGTCCACGCCACAGGCCAGGTAGGCCTCGGCCCGGTCCAGCGCGGCGTCCAGGCCCTCGATGGCCAGCGCGTCGGTGCGGGCCAGAATCAGCGTTTGGTCACTGTGCCGGGCGTCGAGCGCGGCGCGCAGCTTGCCGCACATCTCGGCGGTGCTGACCACTGACTTGCCGTCGAGGTGGCCGCAGCGCTTGGGGAAGCCTTGGTCCTCCAGCTGCACCATGGCGGCCCCTGCTCGCTCAAAGCCGCGCACCGTGCGCTGCACGTTGAGGGCATTGCCAAAACCGGTGTCGCCGTCCACGATCACCGGCGTACGCACCCGCTCGGTGATGCGGGCCAGCGTGTCCTCCACCTCGCTGAAGGTGGTCAGGCCGATGTCGGAGCGGCCCAGCCGGGTGTAGGCGATCGAGGCGCCCGACAGGTACAGGGCTTCAAAGCCGGACTGCTCGGCCACCAGCGCGCTCAGGGCGTCAAAAATGCCGGGGGCCAGCAGGGCTTTCGGCTGGGTCAGCCGGGATTTGAGTGTGTTCATGGCCGGCATTGTGTCACCGCCGTGTGCGCGGCAATCCTGCCGCCTGCCACTGCGCTGAGCAGGCCATTGCCCGACAGGTAGCCCCAGACCGCATTGCCAGAGACGCCCCGCGCCGCGCCGCCTGCGGCCAGCAGGTTGGGCAGGGCGCTGCCGTCCTCGCGCAGCACCCGGCAGTGGGCGTCGATGTCGAGCCCGCCCTGGGTGTGAAACAGCGCACCGGTCACTTTCACGGCATAGAACGGGGCTTGCAGCGCCCGCTTCGGGTTTGCCCCGGCCGCACCGTCTTTTGTATCAAATCGGTCGATAGCCCTTGTATTACTTGAATAGTTTGCTATTATTTTTGAAGCATCTGCACCGATCAGGGCGGCAAGGGCTTGCGCATCGGCACAGGTCTTGACGGCGCCAGCGGCTTCGGCGTCGACAAAGTCGGGAAAGCCGCGCGCCAGCGTCAGGATAGGGCCGTCAAACACGTTCCAGGCCACGCCACCGGGCTGCGCCAGGACATGCACCGCCGCCTCCGAGTAGCCGCCGGTCTCATCATGAAAACGCTCGCCGTGTGCGTTGAGCTGGATGCCGCCTTCCATCATCAGGGCCCAACTAATCAGCGTGCCGTGCGGTGTGGCCCAGGAACCGTGCCCCTGGTAGCCGCCCAGGTCGGCCAGCCGCGCGCCCAGCGCGCGGCCCCAGGCAATCGCACTGCCGTCATTGCCGGTGTGCCCGGCAAAGGGGGCGTCGCGCATCTCGGGCAGCAGCTCGCGCACCATGGCGGTATTGCCGCCAAAGCCGTTGCAGGCCAGCACCACCAGCTCGCAGCGCAGGTGCTCCAGCGTGCCGTCGGGCCGCTCATAGCTCAGGCCAGTGACGCGCTGGTCCGCATCCACCCACAGCGTGCGCACGGTGGCTTCGGTCAGCAGGTCAGCCCCGGCAGCCAGGGCTGCCCGTTCCAACTGGGCCACCAGCGCAGCACCGGTTTTCTCAGGCACGGCGTGCATGCGCCGCAGGCTGTGGCCGGGGTACAAAAACCCGTCCAGCACCTGCAGCGTGATGCCGTGCCGTTCCGCCAACTGGTCCAGCGCTGGCCCAACGGCCTGCGAGTACGCCTCAACCAAATGCGGCGCTGCCGTGCCATGCGCCTTGGCCTGAATGTCCCGGGCAAACAAGGCCGGGCTGTCGCCGCTGATGCCAGCCTCGCGCTGCATGCGGGTGTCGGGTGCTGGGATAAAGCCCGACGAGAGCGCAGTCGAGCCGCTGGGGCTGGCGTCGCGCTCCAGCAGCAGGCAGTCCAGGCCGGCATCACGCA
>RFWA01000354.1 GCA_009922295.1 Betaproteobacteria bacterium | reverse complement strand
CTGCGCGCGACTGATGTGGACGCGCGGCAGGTGCAGCAGGTCAATCTCGCGGTACAGGCCTCCGTGGTTGAACCAGTCAAAATGCCGCATGGGCACGCGGTCGAGCTCACGCCGGTTGTCCACATGGATTTGCAGGCGGTTGGCCCCAGGTTGAAGGTGTTGACTCAGGTCAACACAAAAGGGCGTCGAGGCCCCCAGGTGGGTGCCAATGAACTGCCCATTGACGAAAAGGCGGGCCTGGTAGTTGGCCGCGCCCACACGCAGCAGGGTGATCGGGCGCAGCGGGTCTGGCTGGTGCTCCAACGTTCGGGTGTACCAGCCTCCGCCCTCAAAGTGGCGCCACTCGGGTGCCTGCATCGACCAGCTGGCGGGCACGGCCAAAGTATCGCCGCTGTAGGGGTCGTAGTCTCTTGGGTGCGTCCAGTCGGTGGCGGGCGCGGCTTCCAATTGGTACCACTTCTGACGCAAACCCTCATCGAACAGGTCCCGCGTGAAGTGCCAGGGTCCGCACAGACTGGTGCGGGGTCGATCCGCCAGTGTGATCAGGCTGTCTGCACCAATGCGCGGTGTGTCGTAGGCATCGAGGTAGTCCTCGTCATGCAGATGGTGAAACGGGTCGAGGGTGTCCTTGCTCATAGTGTGATGGTTGGTTCTAGGGGCTGTAGATTGGCATAGCCGATGCCCACCATACGTCGGAACTGCCAGCCGCCAGCAAAAGCTTCCCACTGTGGCCACAGGCAGCACGAGGCCATGGCGATGGCGATCCAGCGGAACCAGGTGGCAAAGGTGTTGGACAGGCCCTGGGGTTCTGTGTAACCGCCCACCCAGCCGTCCTGACGGCGCGGTGATGCGCCGGCGCCTGCGGGCTCGTCCGCAAAGCCGCCGTCTGCTTGCTGGAAATCGAGCAATTGCACCAACAGGGCACGTAGCCAACGCTCGGTGTCGGCTCGGCGATGGCCGAGGGCCCTGTGGCCATGAACCAGCAAATCGACCAAGTCCACGTCGATGCAGGCGCTGTGGATCACGGGTGTGCGTGACAGTGCGTAGTCTATGGCCCGGTCTTGGAAGGGTAGCGCCCGGTCCGTGGCGTACCACAGGTGAAAGTTGTGCATCGAGCCTGCCATGGCATGCAAGAGCGCGGTGGCATCGCTGCCTTGTCCCACACCCCAAAAGCCGGTGGCGGGCTCCTGCAAGCGCTCATGCCAGGCGAACATGATGGCCATAGCCTCGCGCACCTGTTCCCTTGAGATGCAGGGGTGCTAGCCAGGGTGTCACGAAATCAAGCTCGGCGGGAATTTGCGGGCACAAGGCCTGAACCGCGCCCAGGCTGTAATTGCTGACGTGAAAGTCGATGTACTGCCAGGTGTCCGTCAGCGCCGGCTTCTTGTAAACCGTGTCGTCCGTCATACCCGGAATGCGAAAGCGGCCATCGGCCAGGCGGTGGCTCAGCAACCAGTCAGCCAGAGCCTCCCGCTGTGACGACAACATTGGCGCAATGTCACCCAGCAGCTCGCGTGCCATCACCGCGTTGTAGGTTCCGGGCAGCAGCATGCCTGGCCAGCGCCCCGCATCGTGTGCCGCGCTGATGCGGGTCACACCCGCTGTCGTACCAGGTTGCTGCAGCGAACGCAGCCATGCCAGGCTGCGCTCACGCGCAGTCAAAATTCTTTGGTGCAGCGCGCCATCTGCGCTTGAATAAGTCGAGGAGGAATGGGGCAAAGCGGACAAGGTTCAGCCTTTCACGGCGCCGGCGGTCATGCCAGACATCACACGGCGTTGCGCCAGCAGGAAAAACAGGATCACTGGCAAGGTGGTCAGTACCGACATGGCCATGATGCCCTGAAAATTCACACCCAACTCACCGTTGAGGTTGAGCAGCGCCACCGGCAGGGTGTAGGTGGCCGGTGATTTGGACACCACCAAAATGGGCAGCCACTGCGACCAGTTCAGCAGAAAGGTAATGATGGCGGCGGTGGCCACCACCGGCATCGCCATGGGCAGCACCACCTGGAACAGAATCTGCCACTCGTTGGCGCCGTCCACCACGGCGGCCTCCAGCACCGATTTCGGCATGGTCTGGAAAAACTGCTCGAACAAGAAGAATTGAATCGGGCCGACGGCCAGGAACAGCACGATCCCGGTGTAGGTGCCCAGCAGCCCAACCTTGTACATCACGATGTAGACCGGGATCACCAACAACATGTAGGGGTACATGATGGTCGCCAGGAATCCCAGCCGGAACGCCCTGAACAGCCAGAAGTCGGGTCTTCGTACCAGGGCGTAGGCGCCCAGGGCCGTGACCAGAATGCCCAAGACCGTGGAGGCGGTGGTGATCAGCACCGAATTGCCGGCATAGACCCAGAGCGGTGTGCCGCCAATCTCTGCCAGCTCAGACAGAACCGACAGCGACAGGCTTTCCGGCCAGGGGCGCAGCGGCGACGCCAGGATGGCCTTGCTGGTGCGAAATGCGCTCACCAGCATCCAGAAAAAAGGATACAGGCAGCCGAAGCTCACCAGGATGGCCGTGCCGTAGGCCAGTACACGAAGCACCAGTGGGGCAGCTTTCAGCATCACTGGCTTCGCCTTCCGCCTTGCAGCCGCATGGCTAGCCCGGCCAGCAGCAGGATCAGGGTAAACAGCACCGTGGCCATGGCAGTGGCTTCGCCGTAACGCCCCTGGTCAAACAACTGGTAGGCGTAATAGCTCACAAAATTGGTGCTCTCATTGGGCCCGCCTTTGGTCATGACCGCCACCACGGTGAAAGTTTTCAGGTACTGGATCAGGGCATAAACCGAATTGACCAAGAGCGCTGGCCGCAGTTGGGGCAACAGCACATGCCAGAAATGTTGCCAGGGGTTGGCCCCGTCAATCTGCGCTGCCTCGCTTTGGCCTTTGTCGCATAGCGCCAGATTGGCCCAGAAGATCACCACATAAAAGCCGACGTGGTGCCAGAGCTCGGCCACCAGCACGGCGCCCAATACCGTTGAGGTGGAGGCGATGCCGCCAAACAGCGGTAGCCCCAGTGCTTCCAGCGCCGTGTTTATGGCGCCAAAGCTCTGGTCGTAGAGCCAGCGCCACACCACATAGCCGGCGATGTCGGGTGTGACCACCGG
>RFWA01000353.1 GCA_009922295.1 Betaproteobacteria bacterium | reverse complement strand
AGCAACTCGCACACCGAGACGGAGAGCTGACTCGCACACGAAGTCAATTGGCCGAAGCCAGCGCTGGCCTAGCGGCGACCGAGGCGCGACGGAACGCGTCGGACAATCAAGTGGAGGAAATCCGTGGAGCGTTGCGGGCTGCGGCCTGCATCACGTCGCGGCTCGGCGGCTTGCCGGCGCCGCCCCAGATGGTCTGGCGCCCCATGGCAATAGGTTCGGCTTTTTCGCCAGGTTCGGGCATGAAGCCCTCCACCACCTGGACTGGGATGTCTTGCTTGGTGAATCGCTCGATGTCTTGCATGAAGCCTTCTTCGTCCAGGCACACCAAGTTCACCGCAGTGCCGTCGGCGCCGGCCCGGCCGGTGCGGCCAATGCGGTGCACATAGTCTTCGCAGACGTTGGGGATCTCGTAATTGACCACATGGGGCAGGTCGTCGATGTCGATGCCGCGCGCGGCAATGTCGGTCGCCACCAGGGCCCGGATGTCACCGCTTTTGAAGCCCGCCAAGGCCTGTGTGCGTGCGGCCTGGCTCTTGTTACCGTGCAAGGCCATGGCGTGTATGCCGTTCTTGGTCAGAAACTCGGCCACATTGTTGGCACCAAATTTGGTGCGGGTGAAGACCAGCACCTGGCTCCAGTTGTGCTCCTGGATGATGTGCGCCAGCAGCGCTTTTTTCTTGCCGCGGCCCACCGGGTGAATCAGTTGGGTGATGCGCTGCACCGTGGTGTTGCGCGGTGTCACCTGGATGCTTTGCGGGTTTTTAAGCAGCGTGGCCGCGAGTTCGCGGATCTCGTCACTGAAGGTGGCCGAGAACAGCAGGCTTTGCTTGTCCTTGGGCACCACGACCAGCACTTTTTTGACATCGTGGATGAAGCCCATGTCGAGCATGCGGTCGGCTTCGTCCAGCACCAGAATTTGGACCTGGCCCAGGTCCAGCACGCCCTGCTGAAGCAGGTCGAGCAGACGACCCGGCGTGGCCACCAGGATGTCCACGCCCTTTTTGACGCGTGAAATCTGCGGGTTCATGCCGACCCCGCCAAACACCACGGTGGAGGAGACTTCCACGTATTTGCCGTAGGTCTGCACCGATTCTTCAATTTGCGCTGCCAGCTCGCGGGTGGGTGTCAGGATCAGGACCCGGATGCCCAGGCCGCCGAATTTGTTGCGCGGTGCGGGAGCCGCAATGAGTTTGTGCAGGATGGGCAGCACAAAGGCGGCCGTCTTGCCGGTGCCGGTCTGGGCCCCGCCGAGCAGGTCTTGCCCGGCAAGCACGGCTGGAATGGCCTGAGCCTGGATGGCCGTGGGTGTGACGTAGCCCTCTTCGAGCACGGCCTTAAGAATGGCCGGGGCCAAGTTGAGTTCTTCAAAGTTCATAGTGTGGCGCCAATCCTGGGCGCTATGGCATCGGCCTGTCTTGGTGCCTGGGGCACCGCGTCAGTCAAAGGCAGATGGGATACAAAAGTGGAACCGCTGCGCAAGGCTTGGTTCCCGGCAAGGTGCCGGCGTCGCGGGCAACTGATACGCCGCAACAGGCAGGATTGTCGCACGGTCTGGAGCACGCGACAGGCAAGCGCCGATAATGGCGGTTTTTCCCTTTCCCTCACACCGCAAGTCAAATGGCTCAATACGTTTTCTCCATGAACCGCGTCGGCAAGATCGTGCCGCCCAA
Source organism: Betaproteobacteria bacterium (assembly GCA_009922295.1). Classification (GTDB taxonomy): domain Bacteria; phylum Pseudomonadota; class Gammaproteobacteria; order Burkholderiales; family Burkholderiaceae_C; genus Rhodoferax. The sequence continues at coordinate 1,450 of RFWA01000353.1, read as the reverse complement.
GCGGCATATTCTCAAAGACATTTCGCTCAGTTTCTTCCCCGGCGCCAAGATCGGCGTGCTGGGCACCAATGGCTCCGGGAAGTCCACTTTGCTCAAAATCATGGCGGGTGTGGACAAGGAGATTGAGGGCGAAGCCACCCCGATGGCGGGTCTGAACATCGGTTACCTGCCGCAGGAGCCCAAGCTGGACCCCGAGCAAACCGTGCGTGAAAGTGTGGAGGCCGGCATGGGTAGCCTGTACGCCGCCAAGGCCCGGCTCGAAGAAATCTACGCCGCCTACGCTGAAGAAGACGCCGATTTTGACAAGTTGGCCACCGAGCAGGCTGAGATGGAGGCCATCATCTCCAGCGCCGGCACAGACTCTGAGCACCAACTGGAAATTGCCGCCGACGCCCTGCGCCTGCCGCCCTGGGAAGCGAAGATTGGCCTGCTCTCGGGCGGCGAGAAGCGCCGCGTGGCGCTGTGCCAGTTGCTGCTGTCCAAGCCCGACATGCTGCTGCTGGACGAGCCGACCAACCACCTGGACGCCGAATCGGTGGACTGGCTGGAGCAATTTTTGCAGCGCTACCCCGGCACCGTGGTCGCCATCACCCACGACCGCTACTTTCTGGACAACGCCGCTGAGTGGATTCTGGAGCTCGACCGTGGCTCCGGCATCCCCTACAAGGGCAATTACAGCGACTGGCTGAGCCAGAAACAAGCGCGCCTGGAGGCCGAGCAAAAGGGCGAGGAAGCCCGGGCCAAGGCCCTGAAGAAAGAGCTGGAGTGGTCCCGCCAAAACCCCAAGGCCCGCCAGGCCAAAAGCAAGGCGCGCTTGGCCCGTTTTGAGGAACTGTCTGACTTTGAGTACCAGAAGCGCAACGAGACCAACGAGATCTTCATCCCGGTGGCTGACCGCCTGGGCCAGGAGGTGATTGAGTTCGTGAACGTCACCAAGTCCTTTGGCGACCGTGTGCTGATCGACAACCTGAGCTTCAAGGTGCCACCCGGCGCCATTGTGGGCATCATCGGCCCCAACGGTGCCGGTAAATCTACCCTGTTCCGCATGATCTCGGGCCAGCAACAGCCTGATTCCGGCACGGTCAAGATTGGCTCCACGGTCAAGATGGCCTTTGTTGACCAGAACCGCGACGACCTGGCCAATGAGAAAACGGTCTGGGAAGACGTCTCGGGCGGGCTTGACATTCTGAATATCGGCAAGTTCCAGATGGCCAGCCGCGCCTACTGCGGCCGCTTCAACTTCAATGGCGCTGACCAACAAAAGCGGGTGGGTACCCTGTCAGGTGGTGAGCGCGGCCGGTTGCATTTGGCCAAGACCCTGATTGCCGGTGGCAACGTGCTGATGCTGGACGAACCGTCGAACGACCTTGACGTGGAAACCCTGCGCGCCCTGGAAGACGCGCTGCTGGAGTTTGCCGGCTCGCTGATGGTGATCAGCCACGACCGCTGG
>RFWA01000352.1 GCA_009922295.1 Betaproteobacteria bacterium | reverse complement strand
GATCACGGCCTCGGCGTCGGCCAGCTCCTGTTCGGCGTACTCGTCAAGCATGATGCCGTCCGAGTCACCGTTGCCGCGCATGTCTACCCGCACGCAGGCATAGCCATGTCCTGCCAGGTAGGGGTGGGTCAAGGCATCGCGCACGATGGTGCCGTCGCGCTTGCGATACGGTAGGTATTCCAGCACTGCCGGGACCGGGTTTTTATCGGCATCTTTTGGCAGCCACAGCCTTGCTGCGAGTTGGGTGCCGTCGGGCAGGGGAATCAGGACGTGGGGGATCTCGCGGACCTTGCGCGGAAACGATTTGACTGTCTTCATGGTGCCGGTGCCTTTGTTTTTGCTTGTCTCGTCAAGCTGAGCATAAGTGAATCACAGGTCTGAATCAAGACGTGACAGGATGCGATGATTGGTCCTATTTCATTCCCGAATAACCCACCATGACCGATCTCCCAAGCGCCCCATCCTCGTCGTCGTCCTACCTGGTGGGGGTGGACACTGGTGGCACCTACACAGACGCGGCCATCATTGAAGCTGCCAGTCACCGTGTCATTGCGTCAGCCAAGGCCATCACAACCAAGGGTGACCTGGCCATTGGCGTTGCTGAGGCGATCACCCGGGCTGTCGGCCTGTTGCCGCAAGGCCTGCAGCCGCAAGATATCTCGCTGGTGTCGGTATCGACCACCCTGGCCACCAATGCGGTGGTGGAAGGTCATGGCAGTGCCGTCGGCGTGGTGTTGATCGGTTTTGACCCAGCCATGGTGGCGCGCACCGGTATCGCCCAAGCCTTCCCTGGCATGCCGATTGAGTCGGTGGCTGGCGGGCACGACCACAATGGGGACGCCCGCGTGCCGCTGGATCTGGAGGCACTGGAGGCCGCGCTGGCACGCATGTCTGACAAAGTGGACGCCTTCGCCGTGGCTGGGGCCTTTGCCGTGCGCAATGCGGCGCATGAGCACGCAGCACGTGAGCTGGTTGTGGCGCGCACGGGTAAGCCGGTGACCTTGTCCACCGAGCTGTCGTCCTCGCTCGATGCGCCGCGCCGGGCCTTGACGGCGGCCCTCAATGCCCGGCTGATCTCCCGGGTGAGCAATCTGATCGAGGCCGTGCAACGGGCCATGGCGCAGCTGCAAATTCGTTGCCCGCTGATGATCGTCAAGGGTGACGGCACTTTGGCGCTGGCCGAATCGGTGGTGACCCGACCCATCGAAACTGTGTTGTCTGGGCCCGCCGCCAGCCTGGTCGGCGCCCAATGGCTGTCGGGGTTGGACAGCTTCATCATGTCAGACATGGGGGGCACCACCACGGACCTGGGTGTGCTGCTGAATGGGCGACCACGCGTCGCATTGGATGGCGCTGAGGTTGGAGGCTGGCGCACCATGGTGCGGGCGATTGATGTTCGCACCATTGGCTTGGGCGGCGACAGCGAAGTGCTGCTCGGGCCACAGGGCAAGCTCAGCATCAGCACACAGCGGATCGTGCCTGTGGCGCTGATAGGCCAGCGCTACCCCGAGGTGCTGGCCATGCTAGAGGCGGACTTGGCCGACGTCGATGGCGGCAATTCCATGCAGGGGCGGTTCGTGCTGCTGCCTTTCGGCGCCCGTGCTGATTCACCCACAGGTGAGTTGACCGCACGCGAGCGGGAGGTTCTGGATCAGATTGGTGAACGCCCGCAAGCCTTGCGCAAGGTGGCCTCTTCTTTGTCTGCGCAGCGTGCGATCAGCTCGCTCAGGCGTAAAGGTTTGGTCCAGCTCAGTGGCTTCACGCCATCGGATGCAGCGCATGTGCTGGGTTTGCAAGCCAACTGGTCCAGTGAGGCTGCCAAACTGGCGGGCCAACTTGGGGCCCGCTTGCGCGAGATGAAGTTCCCGACGCCCGAGCGCACCGAGCAATTTGCGCGAGATGTCTGGAACGAAACCGTCCGGCTGACCGGGCGCGCGATCTTGGACACTGCGTTGGGTGTCAAGCTGGCTGATGACCAGTTGGTCGATGCCGTCTGCCGTGGCCAAACTTTACTTGGCTTAGCCACGGTTAGCCTGAAACCGAGCGTGCCAGTGGTGGCGGTGGGCGGACCGGTCAAGGTGTATTACCCTGAGGTGGCACGGCGCTTGGGCTGCGATATGGTGTTTCCTGATTACTGTAATGTGGCCAATGCCGTCGGCGCTGCCACCGGCGTGGTGGCCCAGACCGTGGTGGTGCGGGTGGCCGGTGACGGCAGTGGCGTGTTTGTGGTGCATTCAACGGTGGGCACCCAGCAGTATCGCGACCCGGCCGAAGCCTTGGGCCGGGCAACCGAGTTAGCGCACGAGGCGGCCCGGACCGCGGTGCTGGCCATGGGCGCACAGGCGCCCGAGGTCAAGCTCACCGTGCAAAAGACCATGCTACCCAACGCCACCAGCGATACCGGTCTACTCGAGGCTGTGATCACTGCAGAGGCGATCGGGCGGCCCAATGCTGCTGGGCGCGATGCGGCCGAAGTCGGGGCTGCGCTGACCTGAGCCCCTCAAGGTGGCGTCGCCACCAGCACTGCCGGGTTACGCGAGTGACGGATCAGGTAGAGGCCGCAGCCGATGCAGCCGATGATGATCAGCGCGCCCAGCAGCGTGCTGGCACCGGGCAGGGTCTGCCAGATCAACCAGTCCAGTCCGACCCCCCAGACCAGGGCGGTGTATTCCAGGGGGGCCACCACTGACGCCTTCCCGTAACGGAAGGCCTGGGTGATGGTCAGCTGGCCCAAAAAGCCGGTGACGGCCAGTGCGACGATCAGCAGCCAGTGTTTCGGTGCGATTGCCACCCAGTCTGGCGCGGCCAGCACGCCCGCGCCAACCCCAAGCAGCAGGGTCATCCAGAAGACCAGGCTGCTGCTGGTGTCGGTGCGGGTCAGGATGCGTCCGGCCACGGCTGAGGCGGCATAACAGCAGGCGCAACCGAGAACCGCCAAGGCCCCCAGGGACAGCATGGCGTCGGTGTTGGGCCTCATGGCTACCAGCACGCCAACAAAGCCACCGAACAAACAGACCCAGTGCCGCAGATGCACCGTTTCCTTGAGGAACGGGACCGCCAGGATGGTGATGAGCAGGGGCGCAATGAAGGAGATGGCATAGGCGTCGGTCAGGGTCAGCCTTTGCACGCCGTACG